>CAYRPT010000001.1:0-19559 GCA_964425895.1 uncultured Solibacteraceae bacterium
GCTGGCCCGGTAGCGCGATGGCGGATCGGTCGTAGAGGTCCCAATAGCGCTTCGGCGCGTTAAACGGCAGATGCGGTCTCACGAATCCGGCCGCGAGGAAGAACGGGCGATCCCGCAGGCGGCGCATCTCGGAAACCGCCCGCTCCGCCACCATCCCGTCGGGATAGGCTTCGTCGGGAACTTCGGGCGCCTCGTAGGCGGGCCCCATACCGGTGCGCGGCTTGGGCACGTCCTTCCGCGCCTTGAGAGCGGCCTGATACTCCGCCAGCACGCGGGCGTCGCGCTCCTGGACAATCCGGGCGCTCTCCGGATCCCGGTACGCCCGGCCCACCCAATCGTGTTCCGGCCGCCAATCGGGCACGGACCAGGCCTCGGCATCGTCGTTCCGATGATGGTAGATCTTCCCCAGCGAGACGGTCTCGTAGCCATGCCGGCGGAAGTGGAGCGGCAGGGAAACCACGTCGGGGATCACGTCGCTCTTGGGATGATTCAGGTCATAGATGGTGGTGGAGTCCGGGCGCAGGCCGGTCAGCAGACTCACCCGGGAGGGAGCACAGACGGCCTGCTGGCAGTAGGCGCGGTCGAACCGGAGCCCACGCGAGGCCAGGCGGTCGATGTTAGGGGAGATGATCTGCGAAGCCCCGTAGCAGTTGAGCTCGGGCCGGAGGTCGTCCACGGCCAGAAAGAGAACGTTCGGGCGGCGCGCCGGAGCGGGGCGCGAGCAGCCGCCGGCCACGGCGGCGGCGCCGCTGAGGAATTGTCTGCGGGTCATCACGATGCGAACATTGTACGTTCTCCACCGGACCGTCCGCGGGCATGCTCAGCGGCCCTGCTGCGTCATCCGAAGCTGCAAGTAGCCGAGTACGGCGAAGGCGAACGCGATCACCAGGCGCAGCACGCTCGGCAGGAGGCTCGCCCCGCGCAGGTGGAAATACACGGCGAGCAGGGCGAAGCCCGCGGAAATACTGAAATACCACCAGGCGTACCAGCGGGATCGCCCCCAACGTTCAAATCGCCATCTTCCCGGAATAAGCCCTCCCCGGTCTCACGACCGCTCCTTACCAGCGTACCCGATCATCCGACCGTAACGCCGCCACTTGACATCCCCGCCGGGCTCGCGTCAGACTCAGACATTGTTGCGCCCGGCGCCGGCGCCGGTCCGTGTGGGCGTGGTATGCGCGGGCCGGATCCCGCCACCGGAGAGCCGTAGCGAGATCCGCGAGTTGGGAGGTGTCTTTTTGGGGAATTGGTGTCGGTTTGCCGTTCTCTCCCTGACAATGGCCGGCGCAGCGTTCGGGCAGGCGGCGCCGCCCGGCCAGGGAGGTTACACCGGGCCGGCGGTCCTGAGCCGGGCCGGCTCTCCGTTGGGCCAATACACCGGAAAGCCAATCGCGTTCCGTTTCTTCGCGGGAGCCACCGGGGATTATTTCGGCGATCTGTCACAACCGGTCACCGATGCCGCCGGCAACCTCGTCACGGGAGACGCCTACGGGGTGACGGGCCGGTTGGGAGTCTTCGGCGTCCGCAATGGACCGAACAGCACCCTCGGCGTGGACTACCTCGGCAACTACCGCATGTACTTCGGGGGCGACAACCAGCGCTACGACGGCATCGATCAAAACCTCGGGGTCAACTACGCCCGGCAGGTCTCCGTCAGGACGGCCTTCGAGCTGTCCGCCCGCGCGTCCACCTCCTCGTACAGCGGCGCGGGGCTCAGCCTGGCCTCAGCCGGCGACCCGGGCGGGGAACCGGCGCCGGATCTCGCCGAGGGCTTCGACAACCGCGTCAGCCGTGTCACCGGTCAGGCCGGATTCTCTCGATCGTTGACCCAGCGCTGGGTCCTCACGCTGGGAGGCGGGGGCAGCGTCGTCGAACGGCGGTCGGAGGCGCTGCTCGACACCCGCAACGGGATGGGCCTCGCGAACGTCCGCTACCGCGTCAGCCAATTTACGGCGGTCGGCCCGTCCTACGAATTCAGCTATCTCGACTATCCGGACAACTTCGAATCGGCGCGCGTGCACAACTTCCTGCTCTCGTTCGAAAAGCAGTTCGACCCTCGATGGAAGTTGGAGGCCGGCGCGGGTGTCTACCGCGCCGACATCGACCGCGTCCAGAGCGTTCCGCTTGACCCGATTCTGGCCGCCGTTATCGGGCGCCCCACCACGCTTCAGCCCTTCTTTGACAAGCAGTGGGGACCGGCGGTTCGCGCCACCCTCTCACGCACCCTATCGAGCGGCTCTTTCTCGATCTTCTACTGGCGCGGCATCCGTTCCGGCACCGCGTTCCTCGCCACTTCGGAGTCGGACTCGGTGGGGGTTCGCTACAGCTTCAATGCCACGTCCCGCCTCAACATCGGCCTCGGGGCGAACTACTACGGTGTGAAAGCGGTTTCGCAGGGTAATGCGCGATACGACGCCTACGGAGGCGGAGCGGGCCTCAACTACCGCCTGGGCAAAGGTTTTCATATCACCGCCGCCGTAAGCTATAACCACCAGAAGCTCGACGACAGCACGTTTGGACGCGACCGTGTCCTCGCGAGCGTGGGGCTCATGTTCAGCCCGGGCGAGCTTCCCCTGTCCCTGTTTTAAAGGAGAAACCCGGGTGATGACGACCGTGAGATTACTGCTGGTCGATGACGAGCCGTCGGTGCTCCGTCTGATGGCCGGCTATCTCCAGCGGGTCGGCTACCAGGTAGATCCCTGCGCCTCGGGCCGCGAGGCCCGCGCCGCCTTCGATGCCGCTCCGGACCAGTACTCCGCGGTGATCGTGGATCTGAGTCTCCCCGATCTTTCCGGCCGCGACCTGCTTCTCCATGTCCGGCACTTGCGCCCGGGAATCGCCGCGGTGGTTTGCAGCGGAAGTCCCGGCCGCGCCGACGACCACCCGGGCGGACCGACGCGCTACCTGCTGAAGCCCTTTCTGCCGGGGATGCTGGCCGACACCGTCCGCGATCTCCTGGCCCCGGCCTGAGGCCGCTCACCCCGCGCCGCCGCCGTGGCTCAAGGCCGCCTGCAACCGCTCCGCGAAGTTCTCCCCCGCCTCCGACCACAACAAGCGGTGATCGACCGGGAGCGACCGGTCCAGGTCTTCCACCAAGTGCAGCAGGCTGCGAATGTTGTGCCGGACGGGGGCGAGACCGGCCGCCGAATCGCCCGGGGGTAAGAACCGGCTCTCCAGACCGCACTCGATCCGTACCTGTTCGCCGCGCTCGGAATTGAATCGCGGCGCATAGCAACAAACGGTCACCCGGGACGACTCCAGCTTCCATCCTTCGTGGTAGGCCCAGAGATCCCAGCAGGTTTCGACCTCATACGATGCGTCCGGATTGCGGAACCACTTCATCGCCTCCATCAAGTCACCGACCGGGACGGCGCCGGCGAACTCCCGCTCAAGCAGCGGCGGCTCGGTAAGGTCGATCGCCCGAACGGTCAGCGTCGCCTGGGGCCGCAACGCCGAGAAGGGAAACCGGCGCAGGACGATCTCGAAGTGCCGCAGCATGTTGTGTTCAGTGAAGCCGCGCAGCCAGTAGGAGAGGTAAAGTTGATCGGCCATCACCGCACAGCCCTCTTCATTGTACCGGCGCGGGAAATGCTCCCACTTAGAGAATTCGGTCACCTCAGCCTGGCCGGCCATCGAGTCACCGATGCCGGCCGGGGTGTGGAGCGCGCCGCCAGGCGTGCAATGACGGCGGTCTCGCCGTCAGCAGGCCAATCCGCCGGCGAGACCGCCGGCGTGGCAGGCAAGACTGCCCGCTCCACGATTCTGGGTGGAGCAGGCCATCATGAGTCACCTCGCATCCGCTGGGCCTATCCCCTTCCTGCCGAGGCGGTTGCCACCCACGCACACTCGGTTGCGGGTGGCGGGTCCGATAGAATCGTTCTAGCAACCGCTCAGCGGGGTCGCACCGCCGTGACCCCACCGCATGATACTGAAAAGAAATGACATCTCCTCGAAGCAAAATAAAAATTCGGTCACCCTCTCGTGTGGAGCGCGCCGCCAGGCGTGCAATGACGGCGGTCTCGCCGTCAGCAGGCCAAATCGCCGGCGCGACCGCCTGCGTGGCAGTCAAGACTGCCCGCTCCACGATTCTGCGTGGAGCACGCCGCCAGGCACGTCGGATCCGCCGGGTCTGTCCCCTTCCTGCCGCTACAGTCTCCGGATACGGATGTTGCGGAACCAGGCCACATCGTTGTGGTGCTGGAGGGCAATCGGGGTCTCACGCCGCGGCTGGCCGGTCAGCAGGCGAAAGACGGGGGATTGGACCCCCCAGCGCTTCTCGAGACCCGCGCGGATGGGCTCGGAGTCCAGGGAGGTGTCGATCACTTTGCGGCCGTTCAGCCAGTGCTCGACGTGGGAGCCTCGCAGGACGATGCGCGCTTCGTTCCACTCGCCGGCGGGGCGGGCGGCCTGCTCCGTGGGCGCCACCATCGAGTAAATGGCGCCGGCGCTGCGGTCAGGCCCTTGCCTGGCGTCCGGGTGCGCGGCATCATCGATGAGTTGGTATTCGAAGGCGACGGCGTACTCTTCGAGCTCATCACCAGGGCCAATGGCGGACCGGTCACCCGCGCGGTGGGTTAACTCGTAATCGACCGTATCTTCGAACCGCTTCGCGCCGGCGTAGGTCTTGCCTTTGATGAGCACCGCGCGATCCTGGATCCGATACTTGACGCCGCTGTTGCCGCCGGCCGAAATCCGCCATTCCCAGGCGAGCTCGAAATCACTGAACGTCCGGCGGGTGTACAGGTCCTCGCGGAACCTGGGCTGGTGGACAGACTTGACGCAGCCGTCCTCGACCGTCCAAGCGTCGCCCGGGGGCGATTCCCGGGCGGGATCCTCCCAACCCTCGAGCGTCCGGCCATTGAACAGCGAGACCCAGCCGGCGGCTTGTTCCTCCAGGGTGAGCGCGCCGGAGGGTGGGGCCGCCGGCCTCTCGGGAGCGGCTGTACAACCGGCGAGCAAGACGGCAAGCAACAGTGGGGCGCCGCTTCGCACCATGCGGCTCATTGTATCGAAACGAGGCCGGCAGGCTCGGAGCGCGCCCCGAGATCGAAGGCGCAGGCGCGCGAGCCGTCGAGCTGGTCCATGACGACGCCGCCAAGCTCGTCATGGAGGGCGATGGAAGCCTCGCCAGCGGGCGCAATCCGGGCCAGGCCGTAGCCGCGGGCATCCAGATGCATGCACCGAACTTCGGCGACGTCGCGGAACAGCGCGAACAGAGCGAACAACCCCGGCCCGCCGAAGGAGTTGAGCACGGATTCCTGGAAGGTGGGCGCTCCGATCGGACCGGTGACGAACTCCGCGGCCACCGGCGCGCCGCCGTCGAACTTGTCGATGAAGACGTCGTTGGCGAGTTGCGCGTGCAGGTCGGCGGCCAGGAAGACCACTCCGCCGATTCGCTGGCGGCGCACGAAAGAGAGGATTTCGCGGCGCTCGGCGGCGTAGCCTTCCCAGCGATCGTAAGGCCGCGCGAACAGCTCCTGAATGGGTACGGAGCTGAGGACGAATTTCCAGACGGCCCGCGAGTCACGAAGGGCGCGGAGGAAGGCCTGCTTCTGAACGGGTCCAAGCATGGTGCGGGCGGGATCACGGATGGCCTCGAGACAACCGGGAGGCGGTTCGGGCGGCAGTCCGAAAGCGGCGCGGACAGCCGGCGGCAGCGTCGGCCCATAATCGGCGGTTCCATCGGGGGCGTGGCAGGAGGCCTCGACATCGGCGCTCCGGCATGTGCGCGTATCGAGCACGAGGATTTCGGCATCGGCGCCCCATTGGAACCGGCGGAACAGCGGGTCGCCGGGACAGGAGGGGTCGCGGAGGGGCTGCGGGTCGCCGGCGACGGGCAGGTAGTCGAAGAAGGCGCGGCGGCCGGCGGCGTAGCGGGCCGGGTCGACGGCGAGCCCGTCGAAGTCGTTCAAGATCTCGTGATCGTCCCAGACCGCGTGAATGGGCGTCGAAGCCAGCAAGGTCCGCAGCGCAGGCACTTCACGGCTGCTCCGGTAGGTATCGCGGTACTCCTCGAGGGTTCCGGCCGGACGGGGGCGCCGCGGTGAATCCTGGTAGACCGTATCACCGAGATAGACGAAGAAGTCGGGCTGAGCGGCGCGGGCAGCGTCGAGCGCCCGAAAGTCGTAGGCGCGGACGCCGTCCGGGCCCGGAGTGGCGTCGGAATCGCCGGACCAGGCGAATCGCAGCGGCCGCGCGCGCCACACCTCCGGGGCGGTACGGAACGATCCGGTGGGGCTTACCGCGCCGGCGGCGCGGAAGCGGTAGTAGTAGCGGGTTTCCGGGGCCAGATTATCGACCAGGACCTTCACCGTGTAATCGGCCTCGGCGGTGGCGGGCACGGCACGGTAGAAGAGGTTGCGGAAGTCTGGGTCGAGAGCGATCTCCAACAGCAGAACGGCCCCGGGCGCCGCGCGCGTCCAGAGCACGGCGGTCGAACCGGTAACTTCACCGGCGGCGACACCTTGGGCGAAGCTGAACCGCTCCGCAGGCGCGGGCCATGGAAGCAGAGCCAGCGCCAGGCCGAGGAAGAGCGTCATTGCGCGCAGGATGGCCATCAACCTTCGTACGGGTGACGATACGGCGGACGGTAGGGGCGGAGCAACATGGCCTCGGCTTCCCGGTTGCTGGGGATGCGGAAGCGGACCGGATCCCACTCAACCCGCGACTTGGTTTGGTACGAAATCATGCCGAGCTGCACGGCGGCGGTCGAGCGCCAGGCGTCTTCCGGAGAGCAGGACGGCTGGCTCCGGGAGCGGACGGCGTTCAGGAACTCCCGCATGTGGGTGACGCCCGGATTATCCGGTCCGCCGGCGGCCATGACTTTCTTCACCGCGTCCTTGCCCTTTGGGACGATGACCCAGCGGCGGTCCGACGCGAACACGGTTTCTTTGGCGCCGAAGAAGAAGACGCCATTGGCTACTTCCGGATCGTACTCGGCGGCGCCCCAGAGCCGGTGGCGCCAGACCACAGGGCACGGATCGAACTCGAAGTGCGCGGTGAGGGTATCGGGAGTCGTGATCCGGTCCTTGAGGTAATAGAGACCACCGGCGGCGACGACGGATTTCGGCGCTGCCAGCCCCATAACGACCCGCGCGGCGTCGATCAGGTGGATGCCCCAGTCGACCAGGTGGCCGTTGCCGTAAGCCGCCTCGAGGCGCCATGATTTGTGGCCGATGTTCGGACTGTAGGGAAGCTTCGGCGCGGGGCCGCACCAGGCATCCCAATCGAGGGACTGAGGGGGATCCTGGGGGGTCGCATCGAGCATCTGCGCGGTGTAGTGGATGTTGACGTCCACCTGGATGATGCGGCCGGGAGCGCCGGAGCGGATGTAGTCGCGGGCCGCCTGGAAACTCGCCGTCTGGCGCCGCTGGAACCCGATCTGGACGATGTTGCCGGCCTCCTTCCAAACGCGCACCATGGCCTGGCCTTCGCGCACGTCGTAGGAGAGAGGCTTTTCGCAGTAGACGGCGAGCTTCTTCCGGCAGGCGTCGATGAACTGGAGGGCGTGCCACTGCGGCGGGGTAGCGATGATGACGGCGTCGAGGCCGGGCGTGTCGAGCAGCTCGCGGTAGTCCTTGTGGGTGGCCGGCCGTTTTCCCTGCCGCTTCTCGACCTCGGCCGCGGCGGCGGCGAGATGCTCGCTGTCCACATCGCAGAGCGCGGCGCATTGGACGCCGTCGTTCTCGAAGGCGGCGTTGAGGTCAACCATGCCGTACCAGCCGCAGCCGATGAGGCCCAGGCTGAGAGTCCCGGTTTGCGCCCGCGACGCGGGCGAGGCGAGGGCGGCGCCGCCCATCATCAGGAAGGTTCTGCGATTCGCCATAGGGTCATTGTAGTCGGCGACACTGTCCGCTCTGTTGAGCTCGGAGCGCTAACCGCGCGGCGGCGCGCCTCCGGCCGGGGAACCGGTCCAAGAAAAGCCGCGAGGACTTCCTCGTCCTTCGCGGGCGCTTATCGCCGCGGTCCCGTTGCGCGGTACAGCCGCTGCTTCAGCCGGTCGTAGATCTCCGGGTCGAGCCGCTCCTTGAGGTCAAAGCGGTACACCCGGGTGCGGCTGAACTCGCGGCGGTTGTTGTCGTAGACGTGGAGCTCAAAATGATACGGGTTCGCCGACCACGCCGAGTCCACATCGCGGTCGAGCCGCCATTCGCGGGCATCCTTCGCGTGGGGCGTGACGTAGCCGATCGAGCCCTCCGCGAACCGCAGCGTTCCCTCGCAGCCCCCGAAGGAATGGAGATGCTTCACGGGCAACGCGTATTCGGTCTCCGGCGGGCCATCCACGACGCGATCGGTCAGCGGCCGTCCGAACCAGCCGGCGATGCGCCGCATGAGTTCGCCGGTAATCGTACCGTCGACGAGCCGGAAGCGGTACGAACGGTCGCGCCCCAGATAGCGGGATTCGTCCTCGTAGGTCAGCAACGCGATTTCGGTTTCGCTCAGGCGGTCGATGTACTGGATATCGGTCCACTTCCAGACGCGGTCGAATTTGCGCTTCTCCCGGGCCTCGAAGCGGACGCCGCCGGCGTCGATCGTCAGCCTGCCGGCGCCGTCCCACCAGGCGTGCTTGTGATGGACAACCGGGAACGTCTCGGCCCGTCCGGCCGCCGCGAGCAGTGCAAACAAAATCAGGAGCCTCATGATGCTTCGCCTTTCCAATGCTGAAAGCCTCCGAACTTACCGCCGGGCAGGTCACGCCGCTTCCACAGATAGAAGATCACGGGGTAGACCGTCAGCTCCATGAACGCGGAAGTGACCAGTCCGCCAACGATGGGGGCGGCGATCCGCTGCATGACGTCGGTTCCGGTGGCGGAGCTCAACAGGATGGGCAGCAGACCGAAAATGTCGGTGGCCACCGTCATGATCTTGGGGCGGACCCGCCGGACGGCGCCCTCGTAAATCGCGCCCACGAGGTCCGCCTTGGTGTTCAGGCGTCCTTCCCGGCGGAAGCGCTCGTAAGCCAGATCGAGATAGAGGAGCATCACGACGCCCGTTTCGGCGTCGATGCCCATCAGCGCGATCAGGCCGACCCAAACGGCGACGCTCAGGTGGAAGCCCAGATACCAAAGCAGCCAGACGGCGCCCACCAGCGAGAACGGCACGGCCAGCAACACAATCGCGGTTTTGACCACGGACCTGGTATTCAGGTAGAGGATCAGGAACACCAGCACCAACGTGAGCGGGATGACGAGCAACAGGCGTTCCTCGGCTCGCTCCATGTATTCGTACTGGCCGCTCCATCCGATGGCGTAGCCAGGCGGGAGGCGCACGGCGGCGTCCACCGCGCGGCGGGCCGCTTGCACGTAGGTGCCGATATCGACGCCGCGGATATCGACATAGACCCAGGCATTCGGCCGCGAATTCTCACTCTTGATCGAATCCGGACCGATGGAGAAGCGGACGTCCGCCAGTTGGCCGAGGGGAATCTGCCGGCCACCCGGAGCGGAGACGAGGACGTCCCGCAGCGCCGGCACGTCGTCGCGGAAGTCACGGTTGTAGCGCAGGTTCACGGGGTAGCGCGCCAGGCCCTCGACGGTGGTGGCGATGTTCATGCCTCCGACCGCGGACTGAATCACATCCTGAACATCCGCGATCGAGAGGCCGTGACGGGCGATGGCCTCGCGGTCGATGGCGAAGTCGAGGAAGTTACCTCCGGTGACGCGCTCCGCATAGACGCTGACGGTGCCGTCCAGTGGCCGGATCGCTTCCTCAACCCGGCGGCCGATCTGCTCGAGCACCTGGAGGTCCGGGCCGCTTATCTTCACGCCGACCGGCGTCTTGATGCCCGTCGAGAGCATGTCAATGCGGGTCTTGATCGGCATGGTCCAGGCGTTGGTGAGGCCCGGCACCGGAATCGCGGCGTTGAGCTCCTCGATCAGCTTGCCGGCGGTCATGCCCGGCCGCCACTCGCTTTCGGGCTTCAGGACGATCGTCGTCTCGATCATCATTAGCGGCGCCGGATCGGTCGCGGTCTCCGCCCTTCCGATCTTGCCGAAGACGCTGCGCACCTCCGGAAAA
Organism: uncultured Solibacteraceae bacterium; assembly: GCA_964425895.1. GTDB lineage: Bacteria > Acidobacteriota > Terriglobia > Bryobacterales > Bryobacteraceae > CAYRPT01. Next base: position 10,018 of record CAYRPT010000001.1, read on the forward strand.
GTCTTAATGATCTTGTCGGTCTGCTGCAGGACCTCGCGCGCCTTGGTGATGGAGAGTCCCGGCAGGGTGGTCGGCATGTAGAGCAGGTCGCCCTCCCAGAGCGGCGGCATGAATTCCGAGCCCAGGCGCCCGAGGGGAATGACCGTGACGCCCAGAATGAGCGCCACCACCACCAGGACCGCCCAGGGGAAGCGCAGCACAAACTCAAGCACAGGCTCGTAGAGCAGGGTCAGGAAGCGGTTGAGCGGGTTCTTCGCCTCCGGGCGGATCCGGCCCCGGATGAAGATTCCCATCAGCACCGGCACCAAGGTGATCGCCAAGACGCAGGCGGCCGCCATCGAGTAGGTCTTGGTGTAGGCCAGCGGCTTGAAGAGCCGCCCTTCCTGGGCCTCGAGGGTGAAGACCGGAAGGAACGACACCGTGATGACCAGCAAGGAGTAAAAGAGCGACGGACCCACCTCCTTGGACGCCTCCGCGATCACGTCCCAACGCCGGCGGCCCCGCAACCCGCCTTCGAGATGCACGTGCGCGTTCTCGATCATGACGATGGCCGCGTCGATCATGGTGCCGATGGCGATGGCGATGCCGCCCAGCGACATGATGTTGGCGTTGATGCCCTGCCACCGCATCACGATGAAGGCGATGAGCACGGCGATGGGGAGCGTGACGATGGCGACGAATGCGCTGCGGAAGTGCAAAAGGAAGATGACGCAGACGGCCGCCACCGCGATGGTCTCCTCGACGAGCTTGCCGGTGAGCGAGTCGATGGCCCGGTCGATGAGGCGGGAACGGTCGTAGGCCACGTGGATGGCAACACCTTCGGGCAGGCCTTTCTCCAGCTCGGCGAGCTTCGCCTTGACATCCTGAATCACCTGGCGCGCGTTGGCGCCGTGACGCACGACGACGATCCCGCCGACCGTCTCTCCTTCGCCGTTCCATTCGGCGATCCCGCGGCGCATTTCCGGCCCGAAACGGACGTCAGCCACGTGGCCGAGCAGCACCGGCGTGCCGAAACCGTCGGTCTTCAGAACGATGCGCCCCAGATCTTCGAGCGACTGGATGTAGCCCTGCCCGCGGATCATGAACTCCTTCTCGGCGATCTCGATGGAGCCGCCGCCCGCATCCTGGTTGCCCCGCTCGACGGCCGAGCGGATCTCCGAGATCGACAGGCCGTAGGCCCGGAGGCGGTTTGGGTCCACGGCGATCTGGTATTGGCGGACGAAGCCGCCAACCCCGGCGACCTCCGAGACGCCGGGCACGGAAGTGAGCTCGTACTTGAGAAACCAATCCTGGATGGAGCGGAGTTGGGCCAGGTCGTGGCGGTCGCTGGTCAGCGCGTACATGAAGGCCCAGCCGACACCGGTGGCGTCGGGGCCGAGTGCGGGTGTGACACCGTCGGGCAGACGGGCGGCGGCGAAGTTGAGGTACTCGAGCACGCGGCTGCGCGCCCAATACATGTCGACGCCGTCCTCGAAGATCACGTAGACGAAGGAGAAGCCGAAAAAGGAGTAGCCGCGGACCACCTTAGCGTGGGGTACGGCGAGCATCTGCGTCGTGAGCGGATAGGTCACCTGGTCTTCCACCGTCCGCGGGCTCTGGCCGGGATACTCGGTGAACACGATCACCTGGACGTCGGACAGGTCCGGAATGGCGTCCACGGGGGTCTTCCGCATCGAGTAGACGCCCGCCACGACGAGGAAGGCGGTGGTCAACAGCACCAGGAGGCGGTTCTCAATGGACCAATCGATGATACGGTTGAACATCGTGGTGCTCCTAGTGCACGTGCGGGCCGGCGGGGGACGAGGGGCCGGCGCCGCCGCCCGCGGTGAGCTTGTTGATGGCTTCGCGCAGGTTGCTCTCCGAATCGATCAGGAACTGGGAGCTCGTCACGACCACCTCGCCCGCCGCGACACCGCGGCGGATCTCCTGCCAGCCGTCCGCCGCGACACCTAACTCCACCTCCCGCGGCTGGAAAAGCCCGGCCTCCTTCCGCACAATCACGAAGCTGCGCAGACCGCTGTGCAACACCGCTTCGCGGGGCACCTTGACGCCGACCGGCGACGGCGTGGGGACCTCGACATTCACGAACATTGCCGGGCGCAGGCGCGCGCCGGGGTTGACGATCTCCACCGAAGCCTTGAGGGTGCGGGTTTGTGGGTCGAGTGACGGATCGAGATAGACGATCTTGCCCGCCCATACCCGGCCGGGATAGGCGTCGGCGGTGATGCGGACGGATTGACCCAGGCGGACGTGCCGCAACTGGTGCTCGTAGAGCTGGACTTCCGCCCACAGCGTCGAGTAGTCGGCGATCTTGAAGACGGTCATGCCGGGCATGACGCGCATACCCTCGAGCGCGTTGTCCGAGCGCTCGACCAGCAGCCCGGAGGACGGCGCAAAGACCTTGATGGTGCGGGTGACGGTCCGCTCCCGTGCGAGGCGGTCGATCTGCCCGGCGGTGATGTCCCACCAGCGCAGGCGTTCCCGGGACGCCTCGGCGAGCGAGCGGGCGCGCTCGAGCACCTCCGGGCTGGCGGACACCGAGAGCCTCTCCACGTAGTCCAGCGAGGCCACGTACTCCTTCTGGGTCGTGACAAGTTGCGGGCTGTAGATCTCGAACAGAAGTTGGCCCTGCTCGACCGGCTCGCCAAGGAAATGCGCGGCGGCCTTCTCGATCCAGCCCTCGTATTTCGTGGTGACCGAGACGATGGCCCGTTCGTTTAACCGCAGAGAACCCACTGTCCGGAACTCGGACAACACAGCGCCCTTTTCGGCCGCCGCCGTCGTGACGGCGAAGTTCTGTAGAAAGCGGCTGCTGACGCGGACCTCGGGGCGGGCGCCGCCGGGGGCGGCATCCCCGTGGGCATCGTGGCCGTCAGGTCCGCTGCCCGCGGCCGCGGGCACGAGATCCATCTTGCAGATGGGGCAACTGCCCGGCTCGTCGCGAAGAATGTGAGGATGCATGGGACAGGTCCAGAGCTTCTGTCCGGACGGCGCGGCGCTCCGCGGCGCGGGCGATGCCGGGCGGTGGACCCACCAGTAGACGCTTCCCGCTCCGGCCAGAAACGCCACGAGCGGAATCACTATCATCCTGAGCTTCATGAGTTCACCTCCGGGATGGGGCCGCCGACGGCGCGTTCCAGATTCGCGAGGGTCTTCAGGAGGTCCGCGTGGAGCTGGGCGAGGCCCAGCCGGATATCGAGCAACATGCGTTCGCTATCGAGCAGGTCCAGGACCCCGGCGGCGCCGGTGGAGTAGGCGTCCTCGGAGGTGCGTAAGGCGTGCGTTGCCTGGGGAAGCAGAGTCCCTTCGAGGAGGCGGATCTGGCCGTCAACCGTCTCCAGCCGGAACGTCAGCGCGCGGATCGAGGCGCCGATCTCGTTGCGCCGCCTCCGGTAAGCCTCCTTGGAGGCGATCATCGATTCGGCGGCCTCGAGCACGGCGGCGTCGCGCCGCCTCCTGTTGATGGGCAGATCCACGCCGACGGAGACCGTCCACATATCGCGGCCCCCCCGGACCGAGGGCATGACCAAACTGGCGAACCCGGCGCCGAGCCGGACGTCGGGCCAGTATTCCTTGCGGGCGGCGTGGATGCGCTTCTCGTCTGTTTCGATCTCTTCGAAGGCGGCGCGCATCTCGGGACTGAGAGTTCTGGCGCGCTCCTGGAGAACCGCGAGATTGAGCGCGGGCCTCGGCCGGGCGGGCAGTTCCACGCGGACGACTTTCGAGTCAGGCGGCCGGTCGAGTATGGCGTTGAGGCCGGCCTCGGCGGCCACGCGCTGGATGCGGAGATCCTCGAGCCGGTTTTGGAGGCGCGTGATCTCGGCCTGGAGCTTCACCGCTTCCTGCTGGAGTCCCTCGCCCTGGGCGTAGCGCGCCTGGGCGAGCCGCTCGAAGTGGCCCAACAGGCTGATCTCTTCATCCGTGACAGCCGCCGCGGCGTCGAGGAATCCGATCTCGAAGTAGGACTGCTTGACCTCGCGCACCGCATCGGCCTGCGCGGCTTCGAGCAGCCGGGCAGCGACTTCCGCTTCCTGATGCGCCACCGCGCCGCGCTCGCGCCGCTTGCCGAACCACGGGAGCGCCTGGGAGAACCGCAATTCGACATTCGCCATGCCCGGATTGCGCACCGCGGGCATCACCTCGAGCATGGGATCGGGCAGGGCGGTTTCCCGGGCTATCCTCTGCCGGGCCGCGCGATAGCGCGCAAAGCTCTCCTTGATTCCGGGGTTGTTGCTGAGCGCTTCGCTGATATAGGCAGCCAGTTGGGGGTCCCCGTGCGCCGCATACTCCTGCGCCGCGAGGGGAACCGCCACCCAACAGGCCGCGATCCATAGACGATACATCTTCGCCTCCGCTGTTCGGTCAAGGTCAGAAATCACACCAGGGGCCGCTGAAAACGCGCGAATCGGGCGCAGTTCAGGCGGGCCTTACGCCGTCCAGGGAGACGAGATCAGATCAGCAGAAGGTGATGCTGGAGGTACAGATCCGGCGGAGAAAGACAACCGATCCGGGAGGGTGCGGACTCCGGACGGGGAGGTTCAACAACGATCCCGAACTCGTACGCCGGCACGGAAACACGGAAGGCGACGGTGGGCTGTTGCACCGTCGATCCGACCGCAGAAGCCGGAGCGGCCGGCTGGCTCATCACGCATTCGCCGGGGCCGCAGGAAGCGCCCAGGGCCTTCCCGCAGCAACATTCCTCGGGACAGGCAATCGCGAGCAGGGAGCCACAGAACGGCCCCAGCAGCGCCGCGAGGGCGAGGAGGACAAACATCAATGAGGCACTTCGCAGCATTTAGCTACGCTTTCAGATTACGGCAGACCGCCGCAGTCCGTCAATGATTTCTTGCCGCGTGTTCCCGCCAGGGCGGCGCCGGTCAACCGTTTCCGGCGTGTCCGGCCGGAATCCCGAAACCGCCGGGCGGCGCGGCCCAGGGTGCAATGGAACGCTCCCCGTGCAGGAGGCTCGCCAGGGTAGTGCGGCTCAACACGACATCCACGGCGTCTTGCACGGTCCGCCAAAGGAAACGCAGCGAGCAATCGACCGACCGCGCACAAACGGGCCGGTCCCCGGCATGCGACGTACAGAAATCGTCCGGAAACAGCGGGCCGCCCAGCGCTGCCAGCACCTCGGCGACCACAATCTCGTCCGCCGGCCGGGCCAGGGTGTAACCCCCGGCCTTGCCGCGAGTCGCCTTGATGAACCCCGCCTGGCGCAGGATCCGGAGCAGCTTCGCCGCGTATGCCTCGGACATGCCTTCTGTACCGCTCAGCTCCGGGATGGTGAGACTGGCGCCGGAGCCCTGTTCGGCGAGGCGCAACAGGCACCGCAGGCCGTACTCTTCGTGGCTCGTAAGTTTCACCGGCGCCTCCGCTCGAGCGGGATGAGGTCATGTTCCAGGTCCAGGCCGAGCGCGAGCCGGGCTGCGTTCGACATCCGGCTTTTTTCCCACGGCGGGTCGAAGACGAGGTCGACGTGAACGCTGCTCACCCCCTCGACGGCTTTCACGCTGGACTCAACCTTCGCGGGCATGGACCCGGCCACAGGACAGTTCGGGGCGGTGAGGGTCATGCGGATCGCGACGGCGCCCTCGTCGCTGACCTGGAGATTGTAGATGAGACCCAGATCGTAGATGTTCACCGGGATTTCGGGGTCGTAGACCGTCCGGAGGGCCTTGATGACCGCGGTCTCGCGTTCGGCGGCGTTCATTCGGTAGAGACCTTTCCGCCGGCGCCGCGCAGCGCGGCCCGCAGCGTGTGCCACGCCAGGGTGGCGCACTTGACCCGGGCGGGATACTCCTTGACGCCCGAAAAGACGGCGAGCTTCCCGAGGTCCGCGGGCGCCGGCTGGTCCTTCGTAAGCAGGTCGAAAAACCGGCCTAGCGTTCGCTCGGCTTCCCCCAGACTCTTGCCCTTGAGGGCTTCGGTCATCAGCGACGCCGACGAAGTGGAGATCGCGCAGCCGGCGCCTTGGAAGGCAATCTCCTCGATCACGCCGTTCGACTCCTTCAGAAAGACTTTGCAGCGGTCGCCGCAGAGGGGGTTGTAGCCCTCGGCGGTGTGGTTCGCGCCGTCGATCTCACGGAAGTTGCGGGGCTTCCGGCCATGGTCAATGATGAGCTCCTGGTACAGCTCGTTGATCATCGGAACACCTCCTGAACGCGGCGAAGGCCCAAGACCAGCGCGTCAATATCCTCCGGCGTGTTGTAGAGCGCCAGGGAGGCGCGCGTGGTGGCGGAAACCCCGAAGCGATCCATCACCGGCTGCGCGCAGTGATGCCCGGTGCGCACGGCGACGCCCTCTCGATCCAAGATGGTGCCGATGTCGTGGGGGTGAATGCCGTCGATGATGAAGGAAAGCACGCTCGCTTTCTCGCGGGCGGTCCCGATGAGCCGCAGCCCCGGGACCTGTTCGACGGCTCGCGTCCCGTAGTCGAGCAAGCCCCGTTCGTGGGCGGTGATGTTGCTCATCCCAATGCGGCCCAGGTAATCGAGGGCGGCCCCCAACCCGATCGCGCCGGCGATATCCGGCGTGCCCGCCTCGAACTTGTGGGGCAGTTCGTTGTACGTGGTCTTCTCGAAGGTCACCGAGCGGATCATGTCGCCGCCGCCCTGGTACGGGGGCATCTCTTCGAGCAGCCGCTCCTTGCCGTAGACCACACCGATACCGGTGGGACCGAATACCTTGTGGCCGGAGAAAACGTAGAAGTCGCAATCGAGCTCGCGTACGTCGACCGCCATGTGGGGCACGGCCTGGGCGCCGTCGACAAGCACCGGTACGTTCCGGGCGTGCGCCATCGCGACGAGCCGGCGTACAGGGTTGACGGTGCCGAGGGCGTTCGAAACATGGCCGACGGCGGCGAGCCGGGTCCGCGGGCCGAGCAGCTTTTCGAAGGCGGCGACGTCCAGTTCGCCGTCGTCCGAGATCGGCGCCACCAGCAGGCGCGCGCCTTTCTCCTCGCAGAGCATCTGCCACGGAACAATGTTCGAGTGATGCTCCATCGCGGTGATGAGGACCTCATCGCCCGGGCCGACCTGCCGCCTTCCGTAGGAGTGGGCCACCAAGTTGACGCCCTCGGTGGCGCCGCGAACGAAGATGATCTCGCGGTCTTTGGCCGCATTGAGAAATCCCCGCACCTTGCCTCGCGCTTCTTCATGAGCCTGGGTGGCGGTTTCGCTCAGCCAGTGAACGCCCCGGTGGATGTTCGCGTTGTGATGCCGATAGTAGCCGGCGACGGCCTCGATGACGCAGTGGGGTTTCTGTGTCGTGGCGGCGTTGTCGAGATACACGAGCGGCCGCCCGTGCACCTCGCGGCGGAGGATCGGGAAGTCCCGGCGGAGCGCAGCGGCGTCGAGTGCGGCGCGCCCGGGTACAGCGGCGCGGACATCTTGCCTAGATGCTTGCGTGATCATGCAGCTTCTCCCCGACGAGCCGTTCCAATTGCCGGCGGAGCGTCTCCGGCTTGACGCGATCCAGCACTTCGCTCGCGAAGGCGTGGATCAGCATCCCCCGCGCCTGCCGGGGATCGATGCCGCGGCTCTGCAAGTAGAAGACGGCATCCGCGTCGAGCTGACCGATGGTCGCGCCGTGCGTGCAGCGCACGTCATCGGCGAAAATCTGCAACTCGGGCTTGGTATGGATGGTGGCGTCTTCCGACAGCACCAGATTCTTGTTCGACTGCTTCGAGTCGGTTTTTTGGGCGTCCTGGCGGACCAGGATGCGCCCATTGAAGACCGCGGTGGAGCGCTCGCCGAGAACGCCCTTGTACAGCTCGCGGCTGGTGGCGTGGGGCTCGGCATGATCGAGCGTGGTGTGATGATCCACGTGCTGCGCGCCGCCCACCACGTACAGACCGTTCATTACGGCTTCGCTCCCCTCGGCGAGCACGGCATCGATATCGTGGCGCGCCAGGCGTCCGCCGAGCGAGATGGAGTGCGTGGTGTAACTTGCGTCGCGCCCCACCTGGGCGTGCACAGCGGCGACATGGAAGGCGCTGTCATCCTCGTTCTGCACCCTGTAGTGATCCACGACGGCCCGGCCGCCGGCGACCAGCTCCGTGACGGCGTTGGTGAAGTAACCGGGCCCGGCGCCGAGGTACGTCTCGACCACGGTTGCCTGGCTGCCCGCGCCGATCACGACGAGACTGCGGGGGTAGGAGACAACCGGACGGTCCCCGCCGGTGGACAGATACACCAGGTGAATGGGCTCGTTCCACACGACGCGCTCCGGGATCTCGACGAAGGCGCCGTCTTCGAACCGGGCGGTGTTGGCGGCGACGAAGGCCCGCCGGTGGTAGCTCGCATAGCGCGCCAGGTGGCGCGCCGCACTCCCGTCGGCCGTGCGCAAGGAGCCGGCGGTGATACCCGACGGCGTCTTCGACGACAGTTCCGGCTCGTAACGGCCGTTGACGAAAACAAGGCGCATGCCCTCGCCGGCGGGCAAGAAGTCCCGCCATCCGCGATCGGCCGGCGCCGGCGCGTGCTCGAACTCCGTCCTGACGATGGGCGCCACATTGGTGAAGCGCCACTCCTCATCGCGGGTCGTAGGAAAGCCCGACTCGGCGAAGCGCCGCGCCGCATCGGCCCGAATCTGTTCGAGTGTGCTCATGCGGAAACGGCGGCCTCCAGCCCGGCGTAGCCCGATTCCTCCAACTCGAGTGCGAGGTCTTTGCCGCCGGTTTTCACGATGCGGCCGGCGGAGAGCACGTGCACCCTATCCGGGACGATGTAGTTCAGCAGGCGCTGGTAGTGCGTGACCACGATGATGGCCCGGCCGGGGCTCCGCATCGTGTTGACGCCCTGCGCCACGGTCTTGAGCGCATCGATGTCGAGACCTGAGTCGGTTTCGTCAAGAATCGCCAGCCGCGGCTCCAGCACGGCCATCTGGAAGATCTCGTTGCGCTTCTTCTCGCCGCCCGAAAAGCCGGCGTTCACGGCCCGGCCCAGGAAGTCCGGGGCCATATCGACTACTTCCAGCTTTCGCCTGGCCAGTTCGAGGAAGTCCATCGCGTCAAGTTCGTCCAGACCACGATGTTTCCGGACCGAGTTCAACGCCGCCCGGAGGAAGTAGAGGTTGCTGATGCCGGGAATCTCCACGGGGTACTGGAAGGCCATGAAGACGCCGTCGCGCGCCCGCTCTTCGGGGGGCATCGCGAGCAGGTCCCGGCCGTCAAAGCGCACTTGGCCGCCGGTCACCTCATAGAAGGACCGTCCCGCCAGCACCTGGGCCAAAGTGCTCTTACCGGAGCCGTTCGGCCCCATGATGGCGTGCACCTCGCCGGCGTCCACCGCCAGGTCCACTCCATCGAGGATCTTCTTGCCCTCCACTTCGACGTGGAGGTCTCTCACTTCGAGCAACGCCATGTCAGCCAACGCTCCCTTCCAGACTCACGCCCAGCAGCTTCTGCGCCTCGACCGCGAACTCCATGGGCAACTCTTTGAAGACTTCCTTACAAAAGCCGTGCACGATCATCGACACCGCGTCCTCCATGGAGATGCCACGCTGCTGGCAGTAGAACAACTGCTCCTCGCCGATCTTTGAAG
>CAYRPT010000002.1:0-18640 GCA_964425895.1 uncultured Solibacteraceae bacterium
GTAACCGGTGCGGTTGACCGCTGCAACGTAGACGCCGTTGGCGATGGCATGGCCCCGCTGCACTGTCCGCCAGGCGTCGCGCTGTTGCGCCTCGTCGCTCTCCCGATCCGGATCGATACCGTCGGACCGGTGCCAGCCGATCGCCGTCGGGTAGAACAGGATGCTGGCGCCCTGGAGCGCGGTGAGCCGGGCGGCCTCCGGATACCATTGATCCCAGCAGATCAGGACACCGATCCGCGCATAGCGCGTGTCGAAGTTGCGGTAGCCGAGGTCGCCCGGCGTAAAGTAAAACTTCTCGTAGAAGCGCGGATCGTCCGGGATGTGCATCTTGCGGTATATGCCCAGAAGGGCGCCGCCGGCATCGATCACCACCGCGCTGTTGTGATAGAGGCCCGCGGCCCGCCGTTCAAACACCGGGGCGATCACCACCACATCCAACTCGGCCGCCAGCGCCGACAGCAGCTCCGTGCTCGGACCGGGCACCGGCTCAGCCAGGCCGAAACAGGCCGCGTCCTCGCTCTGGCAGAAATAGTTGGAACGAAAGAGCTCCTGTAAGCAAATGATCTGTGCGCCCCGCGCGGCGGCGTCGCGGACTCCCCGGGCGGCTTTCTCGAGGTTCTCGCCGGGCTCTGGCGAGCCGGACATCTGAATCAGGCCGACGCGGAACGGCGTCTCCTTCGAGCGGGTCATCTCCCTGTATTCTCGCAGACCCCACGCGGGAGCCGGCAATTAATGGGCTGAGTACTGAGGCTGCGGTGGATTCAGCTTGACTTGGATCGTCTTCTCTTCCTCGTAGACTTCAACCGTCTCCCCGTAAGTCTGATACCGGTCGGCAATCACCTGGATCAGGATCTTGCCCTGCGGGAGCGAGGGCATCTTCGCAACGCCCTCCTGGTTCGTCTTGAGCTCCCATTGCACCTTTTTCTTGCGGCCGAAGCGCTTGATCGAGCGCCCCTCAATAAAACGCACCACGACCGCGGCCCGCTCCACCGGCTGATCTTTGTGGTCGGTGACCTCGACGGTCAACCGCGTCTCCGGGTCGTCCGCCAGCAGGGGGCTGACCGACGCCGCCAGACCCAGCAGAAACGCCCTGCGTGTCCTCATGAAACCAGTATATAGGGCCGGGCCGCGCACCCCCCAGGGACAGGCGACTACACATCCGGGGGCGGCGGAGCCTTCACCAGGCGAATGTCGTCGATCCAGACCTTACCGCTGCCGTTGATCACAACGTTCAGCTTGATGTTGTCGGGGTTCTCCCCTTTGCGCAGGATGAACGGCGCCTCTACGTCCACCCAGTGGTTGGTGCCCCCGAGCGAGTATTGGAGGCCCCGCGAGAAAAACTCACCCCGGCCCGGGAAGTGGCACCACATCTCGAGGTACGCCTCACCTTTGACCCGGCGGGTCTTGACCCTGGCGCGGTAGAAGATCATCGCCTCCTCAACGTCGAGGTCCCCGGTCTCGTAGAGCCGGAACGTCGTCGGGTGCTGCGCCGTCAGCTCCAGCGAACCGTTGGCGTCCACGGTAACGGCGCGATCCAGCTTTACCCCGGAGCTGCTGATTAAGCCATCGAGACTGTCGATCGGGAAGCTCCGCAAATCTGTCTCTTCGGCCGCTCCGAGCAGGAAGGTGATTCCGGCAATCCACGCTAACTTCGTCATTCGAGTTACCTCCGCACCCCCTCCACGAAACGTTCGCCGCGGCCCCGGACTCAGCCTCCTGAGCCGAACCAGTGCGATTGGCCGGCCGGAGCCCGGCTCAAGCCGGGTCCGCGCCCCACGGCTCGATCCGCCGCAGTTGGCGGCTCTCCAGCTCACGATAACAATCGGTCAAATCGAAGTACTTCACCAGGGCCGCCGGCAGCAGGGCCAACGGCCAGTTGTACGATTCGGATTCGGCCACCTCGGTGTAGGAGTTCAGGCCGTGCTTCAGAGTGATGGGCTTGGGCCCGGGGTCGAGCACCGCGGCGAACAGCGCCGGCAGCGCCCCCCAGCCGCGGCCCGCCAGGTGCACGCCGGCGTACCCGCTCTCCCGCAACCAGCGGAGCACGGCCAAGACATCCTGCGTGCGCTGTCCGAGATACGGCCGGTCCAGCATCAGCGCGTGAGCGGCGTAGAAGTAGTCGCTGCCGTAGGCATCCTCGAAACTGCCGGGAGTGCAGGCCTCTGGCTGGGACTCGCCGATGCCGCGCACGTCGCAGGCATAGAAATCGGCCTCCGGCTCCGCCGCCAGCAGTTCCCGCACGAGCGGCTCGGCCCGAAGCTCAGCGTCGCTCGAGCGGTGCGCCACATACAGCAACGCGTGCCGGCCGGCGCCTCGCGGACGCGAATAGAACGGTTCCCGCGTAATCCGGTAGACCACCGCGTGGACCCCCGGTTCGCTGGCTACCACGTAGACGAGCACGTGTTCCAGAGGATAGCCGCGGGCGCTCAGCGGCCGCAGAATGCGATACTCCACCGGGTCGCCGCTCCGCTCGGGAATCCGCAGCACCTCCGCCACCGTCCGGGCCAGACCGGGACCGCTCAGCCGCACCCGGCCCTTCCCCAGCGCCTGCGACGCCTCCCGCGTGAATTGATAGATTGGCTTCGAACCCAACCCGGCCACTTGGCCACGCGGGCAGCACCACAGCGCCTCCTGCTTCTCCATGACGAGTTCCGGTTCGACGCCGCCCGCAATTCCTGTGGCGCGGTTGAACCATTGGTACATCGCCTCCCGGTTCTCCTGCGAGTAGCCGTGGTACGACGGGCCGATGAAGAGAGCGATATTGTCCTCGGCGCCCAGCAACGAATAGAGCGGCTTCAGCCGCTGGAAGGCAGCCTCCAGCCCGCGCGCGTCGAAGTAGTCCCTTTCCTTGCCGAGCAGAATGACGGGCTTCGGAGCCAGTGCGGCGATGAAATCCTCGTGATCGAGGCCCAGGGCCAGCGCTCGCGGGGGACACTGCTCGCTGTCGGCCGGAAGCTCATTCTCCAGGTTGCGGCGGAACTCGGTCACGAAGCAGCCCGGCGCGGCCATGGTCCAGCGCTGATCCAGGCCGCATAGCCAGGTGGTCATCGTGCCGCCGCCCGAGTTGCCCGTGATGCCGAGATGGCGCAGGTCGACCTCCTCGCGGGTCATCAGGTAATCCAAAGCGCGGATGCCGTCCCACGCCCGCCAGGCGCCGAAAAACTCCCCCACTAGGTGCTGCTGGGCGCCGGCGTAGTTATGCTCCCGCGTCCCCACGCCGCGGCGCGGCTGAAGCTTGTCGTCCACGTACTGGAGCCGCTCTCCCTGGCCGATTGGATCGATGATCAGCACAACGTAGCCTTGCCGCGCCAGACCCTGCGAAAAGGCCTGATAGGTGTCTCCGCCTTTCCCTTCCGCCGAGTGCCCGCACACACCGACGACGCCCGGAAGAGGAAACGCCCGCCCCTTCGGGACATAAAGATTCGCCGTCACGAGAAAGCCCGGGCGGCTCTCGAAAATCACCTTCTCCACCTTGTACGTGTCCCGCTCCAGAACGCCCGCCAGGCGAGGCTTCAGGGGCGTTCGCGGAGGAAACGGCCCGAAGGCCAGCCTGATCTTGTCGCGAACCTCTCGCACGTACTCCTCTGCATCGGCCCTGGTCTTGATTCGAGCGAGCCGTTCGAGCCGGCGCGCGTGGACCTCCCGGAGCCTCGCTACGAAGTACTCCTGCACCATGTGGGGGAACCGCTGGAGAGGCGATGTCTCCCCCGCCGCCGGCGCGGCCGCTGCCATTCGCCCAAGAGCCCCGGAGCCGCCGGACGCCGCCAGCGCCCCCAAGCCCATAAGGTCGCGCCGGGAAAAGGAACCGGAGAACCTGCTACTTGCCATGGCACGTACAGTGTACCGGAAACCGGCGGCCGGCACTCCCGCGGAAATCCGTGGTATTCGCCCCCCAATCCCATGAGTTGTGGAGGCTATCGGGTCGAGGTTCTTTGAGTGGCCGTTCGCGTTCCCGGCCGGGGTATGGACGGCCCGGTACGGAAGCAGTCCCTCATGCCCCTCATGCCTGGGCGTCCGACGGCCGATTAAGGGGGTTGGAGCCGAAGCAGGAGAACTGCGCTGTGGCGGACCAGGACAGACCGGCGGGCAGCCGTTCCAGTGAATGGAGTTGCGGCCGGTACCGGTGCGCCGTGTCTGACCTTGCGCCCATCCTCACGAGCGACGGGCGGCCGCTCCCGCTGGCGGACATCGAGTCCGCCGCCCTCCAGGCTCTCGCCCGCAACTTGCTGGACGCGGAGGCCACCCTCCGGATCCTTCAGGCTGCCCGGCGGAGCCTCGAGGAGCAGACGTCGTAGCGCCGCAAGTCCGCACCGGGGCTTGCTATCGCCAGACCCCGAACACCGTCTCTGGCCGAAGGCTGCCCGCGGCCAGGTGGGCGCAGTCGAGTTCCCAGATCCAGCCCACAATGGCCCGGTCGAGCGCCCGGCTCAGGTCGTAATTCGGCCCGTACATGGTGTCGAAGAACCGCCGGCATAGAGCGAACAGTGACACAAAACGCTCCCTCCGGAACCGGGCGTCGAGAACCGCGAGAAGCTCCTCGCTTCGCAAACACTCCATCCCCGCCCCGCGCGTGTCCCTCTCCCAAATCCGCCGGTCGAGCCTCTTCTCGGGATAGGCCGTGTGGTTGATCTTGTAGCGCTCGGGCAGCGTCGCCCAGATCGCGTCCGCCACGCGGCGGGTTTCCGGCCACATCCGGTAGCCGTTGCGGGTGACGATGTCGAGCACTACGAGTTCGCCGCCGGGCCGCAACGCGCGGCGGATCTGGCCGGCGACGTGCTCCAGGGCGAGCAGATGGTGGAGCGAGGCGTGACAAAGCACGACGTCGAACGCCTGGGAAGGAAGCTCCACCGCATTGAGATCGGCCTGGCGGAATTCGACGGTCAATCCCTGCCGCGCGGCGGCTTTCCGGCCAAGCTCCAAGACGTCCGCATTCAAGTCGAGGCATAGGATCCGCGCGCCCGGAGCTTCCCGGGCAATCACGAACTCCACGCCGCCCGGCCCGGAGCCAAGCGACGCCATGCGCATGTCCGGACTCCTCGTCAGCCGCTCGGCGACATAGCCGGTGAGATCGCGGCCGACCGCCTCGCGGATCCGGTCCGCCGCCCGCCGCTGGATCTCCTCCCAGGCCGGAGGCGCCGGCTCCATGCAGCGCTCATCCACGGCCCCCTCGTGGCGCTCGCGGTAGTGCTCCACCTCTTCGGCGACCCGTCTGGCGTAGCTCGCCGAGCCGTTGCGGAGAAAACGCGAGCTCCAGGCGCGAACCCGCATCCGTCCCTCGTGCCAGCGCCTCCGCATTCCGAAACCCATGCTTCCCATTGTCAAACGGGAGTAGATTGGAGGCGAGGGTATGCCAGTCCGGTTTTTGATCCTGCGGTTCCTCCTCGCCGTCATGTGCATCGGCTTCGCCCACATGTGGGGACGCGGCGTCGGGCGGCGCGAGCCCGTCCGCATCCGCCGGGGCACGGGCGTCACCAGTTGGACCCTCCGCACGCTGGCCGCCGCCGCCGGTTTGCTTTGGGGAACAGGCCCGGACCTGCTCGCCGTCGCCAGCTACGCCCTCGCGGCGGCAGGTTGGACCATCGGCTATCACCGCGCCCGCCACCCCAAGTGGCCGGATGAGAACCTCGTCAAGCAGATGTTCCCCGACTCCTGAGGCAGGCGCTGCCGTGGAGGCCCCCGCGGGCTGGCGGACGCGGTTTCCTCTGCGCGCTGGCGAGACGCCAAGCGCTCCGCCGCCTTGACGCGAATGTCCGGGCGGAGTGCTCTCAAAGCGTGAACCCGGCACGCGGCAGCGCTGCCCCGCTCGAGAGACGCCACTCTGTTCGTTACTGAGCCTGAGACCGCTATTGATAGCTCACGCAGTTATCACACCAGTTTCCATCGTCGTCGAAGTGCGGCCAGGGCCCGCCGGAATGGAAGTTCATTAACCGGATATTGTCGTACTCTGGCGTAGGTTCGAAGTAACCGGGATAGCGCAAGTGCTCCTTGCACACGTCGTCGTTCAATTCCAGACCGATGCCGGGAGTGTCCGGAACCTTGGTATAGCCGGCATTCACGATCGGCTTCTCCGGCCCGTTGACCAGGTCCTGCCACCACGGCATGTCCACCGCGTGGTTCTCCATTGCATGGAACTGCTCGAAGGTGGCGCACATATGGACCGTCGCCATGGAGTTTACCGGACCTCCCGCCATATGCACGGCCGTTTCGATGTTGTGCTGGAAGGCGTAGTCGGCAATCCGCTTGGTCTCGATGGCGCCGCCCGAAGTTCCCGGATCGGGGTGGATGATGTCGACAGCCTGCTGGTCGATCATTTCCTGGAACCCGCCCCGGAGTCCGAACGTGTTCTCGCCGGTTAGGATCGGCGTCGTGCTGTTTTCCCGGATCAGCTTCATGGTGCGCCAATCGGTCCAGGACACCATGTCCTCGGCCCACGCCATGTTGTAGGGCTCCATCGCCTTGGCCAGGCGGATGGCGCCCTCAAGCGTCAGCCGGCCGTAGTGGTCGCTCGCCAGCGGGTACTCTTTACCGATCACGCCCCGCGCCATGGCCATGAACTCCGAGAGGTAGGCGAGGCCTTTGTCCGTGAGCTGGCCGTCCGGCCGGAACGCCCCTTCCCGATCCCGGACCAGGCTGGTCTGAAGGTCCATCTTGAAAAATGTGAAGCCCTGTTTCTTCCTCAATGCGAGGCGCTTTTCGTAGGCTTTGATATCTTTTGTGCTTGTTGTGTCGCAGTAGACCCGGATTCTGTCGCGCTTCTTCTCGCCGAGCAGCTTCCACAGCGGGACGCCGAGCACCTTTCCCCGGATGTCGTTCAGGGCTATGTCGATGGCGCTGAACCCGCCCCCGGCGCGGCCGTGGTTGGTGAAGCTTCGGATGCTCCGCAGGATTCGTTCCACCTGCATCGGGTCTTTGCCCAGGAGCATGCCCTTGAAGACCAGGGCATTGTCCTTGCCGCCGGCGTCGCGGACTTCGCCCAGTCCGTAGACACTTTGGTTGGTGTCAATGCGAATGATGGGGTAGTCGTAGTTGGCGGCGATGGTTATCGCCCGCATGTCGGTGATCTTCAGATTGCTCGGCGCCGAGTTAGTGTTCACGTTTCCCGCCGGCGGCTCCGGCCGGCCCTGGGCATCGAGTCTTGGCCGCGTGAGCTTCAACAGGCTCGCCATCGCGGCGGCCCCAAAAGCGTTTTTCAGCATCTTCCGGCGATCGGCATTCATGCTGGCAGACTCCATGACTGTTGAGAGGCGATTTCTTTGCGGAATTCCGGCGAGTCAATCATACACCACACGATCGGACGGAGGGCCGGCCTGTGGCGACGCCCAAACCGTGGACCTCGGGCTTACGGCCGATACTGCCACTCAACTGGCAACTCGCAGAAGAACGCGTGGGGTGGAGTGTCGCCATCCCCTTCGTGAACCAGTAGGACGCTCTTGCCCTCCTCCCGCCAGCAGATTCCCTCCCAATTGGCGGCGGCGAGAGCCGGAGGCGCGACGCGCGCCAGATCGAGGGGTTCCCCGACGCGCCGGCCATCGATCGTAAATCGCTGGATCCAATGGTGAAGAAAGCGGCGGGGAGTATCGCCGTTCTGGGAGCTCAGCAGCACCAGGAAGCCCCATTCCTCGGCCTGGCGCTCGGCCGCGGGCCATCGGTACCAGGCCAAATCGGGCGCCCGGAAACGCTGGGCCTGGGGTTCCGCTCCTTCAGGCACCGGGACCTCCAGCAGCGCCCGCGCGAGCCCCTCAGTCCAGAGCACGCGCCCCACGTCGGCGCCTGCCGGTACGTCATGAACAAAAAGGACCGGGCGGAGCGGCCGTTCGCCGGCCGACTCCTCCAGTTGGGGGTGCATGGAGCCGTGCTCCGGGTATCCCCCTTCCCAGAGAACCGCCACGCGCGAACTCCCGTCTGCCAGGCGACGCACCGCCAGTCCTTCAAGTCCCCGCCGTCCGAACTCGGTCAGAGGATAGTCGTATTCCGCCACCGGACCATGTGCACCGACGATGCCGTGAAGGCGCTCGGAGAGAACGACGACGCGGCCGTCGGCGAGACGGGCGATCGATTCAAGATCCACCCAGTTGCCGAACGGCAACCGAACCGCCTCAATCGGATAATCGTTCAGGGCGATCAAGGGCCCGGCGCCACGGGGTACGCGGACGCGGAAGTAGGTGTTGGGCACCGAGTCGTCCACCACGCAGAGAGCGCCGTCGACCAGCGTAACCCCGGACACCTCGGTGACCTTCGCGGAACGGTTTCCGCCTCCTCCGGAGCCGGGGCCACAGGCACATACTGCCAGGCAGGCGGCGGAAACGAGTAGCGGAAGAAACGGGAAAGAGCTGGAACGGCCGGGCATCTCGGTTCCCGGCTAATCGACCGGCGCCTCGCTCGCCAGTAGGATCCCAAGTTGGGCCGGCGGCGTGCGAATCCCCACGTAGAAGGGGCCGAACACCGCGTAATCGGCGCTCACCTCGTCAAAGCGCATTTCGTAAATCAGCTTCTTGAACACCACCGGATCGTCGGCAAACAGGTCGACCCCCCATTCCCAGTCATCCAGACCGATCGAGCCGGAGATGATCTGTTTGACCACGCCGGCATACTTGCGTCCCGCCAGCCCGTGTTCAGCCATCATGCGCTGGCGCTCGCGGATCGGCAGCCGGTACCAGTTCTTGAGCTCGCCGCGCCGCCGGTCCATCGGATAGAAGCATATATAGCGGTGCGGCGGCACCTCGGGAAACAGGCGCGTCGCCATCGCCTTGGCCTGACGATCGAGGGTCTCTTCCACTTCCCGCACCCACTCGTCCGAACCAGGTTCCGCGCCCCGCTCGGCCAGGCTGTCGAGCAGCCTGACGCTGGATTCGTAAAGCCCCAGCTCCACCACCGACAGGTAGGAGGTCGTCTGCTCCAGGTGGGCCCAAAGACGGAGTCCGGACAGCCGCTGCTGGGCCGCGTGCAATTCGTCGAAGCCGCGGCGGAAGTGGACCAGCATGAGGTCCCCCTTGTGTCCGAGAAGGGAGAAAGCCGCGCTTCCCTCGGGCTCCATCGCGCCGAGAACCGCGGCCGCCTCGGATACGATCTCCCGCCGTTGGGCGGCCGCCAGGGAGTTCCAGTCACCCCGCCGGATACTCACCATCTGATGCAGAATGGGCGCGCCCTCGAGCGTCAACGGCACTTCGGGATTGGCGGGAACCGCGGGATTCGCCTTCTCAGTGTTGGGGTTCCGCATGGAAACTTCAATCCTCTCTATATCTTAGCCTGAGCCCTGGCCGCCGAGCGCTCCGCGTCCTCGTGCTGGACGCCGGCTGGCGGCTCCGAGATCTTCACCAGTTGCTTGCCGGTGTTCTGACCGCGCAGCATACCGATGAAGGCGGCCGGAGCCGCGTCGATGCCCTCGGCCACGTCTTCGCGATACCGGATTCGCCCCTCGCGGATCCAGCGGGCCATCTGCTCGATGCCCTCGGCGTAGCGGTCGAGGTACCGAAACACCAGGAAACCCTCCATCCGCGCCTGGCGAATGACGAGCCGGAAGAGGAGCCGGGGGCCCATCTCGGGCGCCGCCAGGTTGTACTGCGAGATCTGGCCGCAAAGAACGATGCGCGCCCCAACCGCGATGTTCATCAGTACGGCATCGGTGATGGCGCCGCCCACGTTATCGAAGTAGACGTCGATTCCGTCCGGGCAGAGTTCGGCCATCTTGGCCTGATAGTCGCTCACGGCCTTGTAGTTGAACGCCGCGTCGAAGCCGCAGTCTCGGATCACATGGTCCACCTTCTCATCCGATCCGGCGATCCCGATCACGCGGCAACCCTGGATCTTGGCGATTTGGCCGGCCAGCGAGCCGACCGCCCCCGCCGCGCCCGAAACCACGACGGTTTCTCCGGCGCGCGGCCGCCCAATGTCCAGCATTCCGAAGTAGGCGGTCATTCCGGGCATGCCGAGGGCGTACAGGGCGGTGGAGATTGGCGCCAGCGCGGGATCGACCTTGCGAACCATCTCGCTGCCGTCGGAGACCGCGTATTGCTGCCAGCCGAAGTATCCATCGACGATGTCGCCCGGCTGATAGTCCGGATGCCGGGACTCGATCACTTCGCCGACCGCCCCGCCGGTCATCACGCCCCCTATCGGCACGGGCGGAGCGTAGGACGGGGCATCGCGCATCCGTCCGCGCATGTACGGATCCACCGACAGGTAGATGATGCGAACAAGAAACTGCCCGGCCTCCAGTCCGGGAACGGGGGCATCCTCGATGCGAAAATCCGTCGCGGATGGAAACCCCGTGGGACGGGCGGCCAGCAAAACCCGGCGATTGGTCTGAACAGTCACTTAACCATGATGCGCCCACACCGCGGGCATGTGCCAGTAACGCAGCCGCACCGAACCTGCGGGCAGGGCGAGCGCCCCCGAGTATCCGGGCGCCGGATCCAGGTGCACGAGCATCCACGTCCCGGCGTCCTGGGGCTCTCTCCGGCTCTCAAGGATTGCCGGCGGGTCGTCCACGGACACGGTGAACTGGCTCAGCCCGTAGGAGAGACCGGCTCCGGTGGCCTTCATGAACGCTTCCTTTCGGGTCCAGACGCGGAAGAACGCCTCGATGCGCTCTTCCGGCGGCAGCGCCCGGAGCGACGCCACCTCTTGACGGGAGAAGTACCGCTCGGCTACCGGGCCGGTGGCCACGCTGGCGCGGTGCTGCTCCAGGTCAACGCCGAGCTCGCGATCCCGCGCCACGGCTACCAGGGCCAGATCGCCGGAATGCGATAGGTTGAACTGCAACGGCGCGGGGTCGCCGGCGACATAAGGCTTTCCCCGCGTAGCCGTACGGAACGAGACGTCGCGCCCCGCAAGACCCAGATAACTGCCCAGCAGGATGCGTAACTGTCCGATCGAGGTGACGTAGCGATAGCGGTGGCGGTCGAAGCGAAACCGCGACGCCCGCTTCCGCTCCTCGGCGGACAGACATCCGTGCAACGCCTCGCGTGCGCCCTCGGGAAGCTCCAGATCGAGCCGCAAAAGGGTTACCTCACCGTCGCTCAGGGAAAGCGACTCGGGGGGGCGCCGCCAAACCGTCATTAATCCGCGCCCGCAGCCCGCGTCAACTCAAAGGGGGGGTCAAGTTCTCCAGCGACGCCGCGCTCCTCCAGGAGCAGGCGCCGCAAAAGCCGCAGGTCATTGAGAATCCTGCGGCACCTCGACGTATGAAACGAAAGACGTTCCAGTTTGTGGGCCACGATCCGCAGGGCCTCTTCCCGCCGTGCCGCGCCGGACTCCTGCGCCGCCGCCGTGTCGGCCTTGACTTCGTTGCGCACCTCCTCGATGGTTTCGAGGAGGAGCTCGATGTACTGGTGGGCTCCTTCGATGCTGTCAAACGGCGTTTCCGGTCTGTAGTCCACGGAGTTCCCCCTCCTCTCCAGGAAACATTGGTGAATGTTCCCTGGTACCAATGACGTGCGGCCTCTGCGCCGGAGGCGCCCAGCCGCGCGGTTAGCGCTCCGGACTCCCCGATTATAACCCGATCCCGGCTGGGACAATCGGGAATCCTCGCCGGCGGCGCGGCCGCCGGTACCGGAACAGACGTTCCAGGACAGGGCTGTCCCCGCAGCAGCGGCCGGTTCGAAATCGTGTATATCCTTGATGACGGACCCGTTATGAACCGACCGCCATTTGGAAACGACCCCGCGAAAATCGAACGCTACCAGACCTTCTGGAACCGCGATCCCGTCACGCGCCCACTGGTTGGCTTCACTTTGGTTGGCTGGTTCCCTCTCGAGGAGTTCGCGGTCTGCCGGTCCTGGCGCTCCGACTACGTTACGCCCGAGATGGTAAGACCCAAGGAGTTCCTGGAGGATCACCTGCGCGTGGTGCGGGAAGGCGAGATGGTGGACGACGACCTCATCCGCGGCGCCAGCCCCGCGCTGGTGACAATTCCGTGGCTGCCGGCGATTCTCGGCTGTCCGCTGCGCCTCCTGCCGCAAAGCGTGCTCGGCGAGGAACTCCGGCTTTCCTGGGAGGAGGCGCTGGCCGTGCGCCTCAACCGCGGGAGCCCCTGGTATCGCAAGTACATGGAGTTCACGGACGCGCTGGTGCGGGCCGCCGATGGGGAATTCCCGGTAAGCCACTCCCCGGATCTCGGCCCTACGGACATCCACGCCGTGCTGCGGGGACACAGCGAGAGCATCCTCGACCTCCAAGACGAGCCCGAGAAATCCGCCAGGCTGCTGGCGCGCTGCGGCGAGATCTTCCGCGACATTTTCATCGACCTCTGGCGGCGCATCCCGCTCTTCCACGGCGGATACTACGACGCGCAATACTCGCTCTGGTCGCCCGGACCCATCATCCGGATGCAGGAGGATGCGACTTCGGTCTACTCTCCGGCCCTCTACCGCAAGCTCGTGCAGCCGGTCGACCGCTGGCTTGCTTCCCAGTTCCCCAGCAACTTCATCCACCTGCACTCCACCTCCATGTTCCTGCTCGACGCCTTCCTCGAGATCGAAGAAATCCGGTGTTTTGAAGTCAACAACGATGTCGGGGGTCCCCCCATCGAGCGGATGGCGTCGTATTACCGGCGGATTCAGGAGGCGGGGAAACTGCTGTTGGTGCGCGGATCGTTCACGCCCGGCGAGCTCCGGGTGTTGATGGACCAGCTTGAGCCGCGAGGTCTGTTCCTGAACATCATGGTTCGCGACATGAAGGAGATCGAGACGCTCCGCCCGCTGGTGGGAATGTCGTAGCGCCGGGAGGCCACCCGGCAGAGGGCGCGAGGGAAGACGCCGCGGCTGCGGCGCGTTCGGAGGGCGTGCGGTTTGGATCCCCGGCCGGCCACGCTATGCTTCCGGGCCAGCGCCTCCCTCTCCCGAGTCCGCAAGGACGTCCAGGCCGATCGCATCATGATCAGAGAGCGGCTGCGCTCGGCCTTCACGGAGGTCGTGGATCACGACGGGATTCGTCACCTTGAGGCCTCGGGTCGCGAACCAGTCCAGCTTCAGCGGGCATTTGCCATCGTGGTTCCGCAAGGCCCACTGGATGAATGGAAAGCACCAGAGGGGGACCCACTCCGCCAGTCCCTTGAACGTGCGGACGTTATCGAACTCGTAGCGGATCGTATACTCGCCTGCGCTGTTGGCCGCTCGCCAGTCGAAGCCGCGCTCTTCGAGCAGTTCAAATAGCGCCCGCTCGAACTTCCGGTAGGGGTGCAGGTAGTGGCCGCGGATGACCCGATCGACACCCATCATGACGCGCACCCAGTAACCCAGGATGGCGTTGAGGGCGGTCGAGGAGTTGTAGGTGGTTGTGTTCCAATCCCCGCCAATGACGGCCGGCACACCGGGAGGTATCGCCTCCAGGACCGAGGCCATCTGATCGCGGCGGTGCCGCTGCGAGGAGTGGGCGTCAAGATGCACAGAGGCGGCCAGCACCCGCAAGTTGGGGAATTCGATCTCAGCCACGACGGCGGACTGGCTGCCCAGGCGCTTTTCGCGTCCCTTCATCTTGTCCTTCCCATTTGCCAGCGCCACCGAGCGCGCGTGGCGGATCGGATACCGGCTCAGCAGGGCGTTGCCGTGAAGCCCCAGTTCGTTGTCGCCCTCAACCTCCAGTTCCTCCCCGGCGCCCTTGGTGAGATTGAGGTAGCAGGGCGCGAAAGCATAGTCGAAGCCCAGTTCCTCGGCGAGCGTGCGGGCGATATCCCGGTTGCCGGACCGGGCCATGCCGACATCGGTCTCCGTGAGCAGCAGGACGTCACAGGTGCGGAGGTATTCGTGCGAGCGGAAGGCCTCGATCTGGCCGTCAAGCTGGATGCCGCGCTCCAGGTTCCAGGCGAGAAACCGGTACCGGGGGGCCGCCTGGCCGCCGGCGCGGCTGAAGTGGCCGACCTCCGGGCTGCGCAGCGCGCGCATGATGGCCGGCTCGAGCTCCTGATAGAGGGGAAGCCGGCGTAGCTCCTCGGTGGAGCCGCACTGTGCCAGGGCCTCAAAATGCGGCCGGATCTCCTCGCGAATGAGCCGGCGGATCTCCTCCGCGGACCACTCCCTCTCAAGCGCCTCCAAGTGCATAGCGGATCGTTGCCCGGTCTTCCTTTCATCTTACTGAGGCTCGCATTTCCGCGTGACACAAGCTTTGCCGGTTCCATTTCCGCTACAACTTCGCCCCAGCGCGCCGATAAGGCGAACAGGAGACGATCTCCCATGGGCATTCCGCCTCTCTCCTTCACGGGCATCAGCACCTTCTCGGACGACTTTCGGACGATCTTGCAGCGGTCGGTGGCCATCGCCAGTGTCCCGCTGGAATCGATGCAGTATCAACAAGCCGACCTGCTGACCCGCAAGCAGTTGTTGACAAACCTGGAGTCGGCGGTAGCCGGCCTGGCAGCGTCCCTGAGGACGTTGGGAGGGCTGGGAGAGTCCCGGGCGCTCGCGGCCACCAGCAGCTACCCGAGCCTCGTGTCAGCCGCCGTGGACGAGACGGCCCAGCCCGGCGCGTACCGGATCACGCAGATCACCTCGGTGGCCAAAGCGGCCTCCGAGACCACCGCAGCCGGCCTGGCGACGGCTGACCAAACGGCCGTGTCGGCCGACGGCCTGCTCGAACTCGTGGTCGGGTCTGAGATCTACACCATCGACCTCACCGCCGAGGGCGCGAACAACCTGGCGGGCCTGCGCGACGCCATCAATGCTCTGGATGCCGGGGTGACGGCGAGCGTTCTCGACACGGGCGACGGAGCGACGCCGTACTACCTTTCGCTGACGGCGAGCGAACCCGGCGAGACGACCCTGCAACTCCGCGAGACGGCGGGAGAGCCCGCCTCGAACATTCTGACCGTGCTCAACCAGGGTGCGGATGCGGTCTTTCTGCTCAACGGACTCGAGATTCGCAGTGCGAGCAACACGGTGACCGGCGTGATTCCGGGCGTCACGCTGACGGTGAAGGACACCACCGAGGGCGGCGAGGAGGTAGCCATCACCATCGGCTCCAGCCGCGACCCCGTAGCGGCCGCGCTCATCGACATGGCTGCCGCCTACAACGCGGTGCGGGACCAGGTCAACGCCCAGGTGGGCGAGGCGGCCGGATTGCTCAGCGGTGACTTCCTCATCCGCCAGCTCCAACAGGACCTGCGGGCGCTATCGGGCTACGAAGGCGACGGAGCGCTCCGCAGACTCGCCGAGCTCGGCATTGAGTTTGACTCCAGCGGGGTCATGACCTTCGACTCCGACGTGCTCAACGGCCTCTCCAGCAGCGCTCTGAGCGACGCGTTCGACTTCCTGGGCTCGGAAACAACCGGCCTGGGCGGCTTCGCGGCGCGCTTCGAGGCGGTAAGCGACCCGGTTAGCGGCCTGATTCGGCTCCAGCAAGACCAATACGATGTCACGGATGCGCGGCTGAGCGAACAAATGGATGTGCTCGCCGCCCGCATCGACTACATGCAAAGCAGTCTGGCGCTGCAACTCCAGCAAGCCGACGTGCTGCTCGCGCAGTTGGAGGCTCAACAGACGATGCTCGACGCGAGTCTCGAAGGTCTTCATCTGGCGTTGTACGGCCGCAACGAGGAGTAACCCATTGGAAACGCTACTCGGCCGCCTGCTCGACCGCCTGGAGGAAAGCACCGCCGCCGCGGAACGCAGGGACTGCTCGGACCTGGACGAGTGGGTCGAACTACTGGCGGATCGTTCCCGGGCCGTCGCCAGCCTCTGCGACACCCTGCGCACACGAGCCGGCGCGATCCCCCAACCCGTGGCGGAGCGCATCCGGCAGCAGATCAACGCCGGAGAGTCGCTCGCCCATCGCGTGCGCCTGGCACGCGCCGCCCTGCGGCTTCAATGGCAGCGATCGAACGAGATCCGGACACAGCTGCGGGCGCTCTCCCGTGCTGATTGTACGCCGCGTCCACGCATCCTCATGACCGGCTAGGCGGCTGTGGAGCGCGCCGCCGGGGCCTGTCAGCTTCAGCGCCCCGCCCCGGATCGGGAAGGACGCCCCCGCCGACCCTCACCGCCGGACCGATTTCCGTTGTTGCCCACACCATGACGGCCGTGCGAATGAAAGCGTTCGAGCGCGGCCTCGAAATCCGCCTCGGCAACCCGCAGCGTCACATTCACTCTGTTCCCGGACGTGGTCAACTGCATGTTCGCAAAGAACCGCGCCACAATCGCGGCCGTCTCGACATCGCCGCCCAACTGCGCGAAGCTGACAAAGAACTGGATGACGTTCGCCAGCGCCTTGGCGCTCTCCGCGTCGGCGGCGAGGATCTGGCCCTCCATTTCCACTTCCTGCCCGAAGAGTATCGTACCGCTCATCTCTTCGATGGCCTTGATCAGGTCGCCGCGCATGGCGCCGCCCATCGAGTTCTGCGGGAGGCGCCCGGCCAGCTCGGCGGGCGAGCCCAGCAGGAGGAACCAGCCGTGCTTTCCCGCGCTAACGGCATCCGCCTTGGCGCGCACCTCCGCATTGAGCGGAATCGCCGCTTGCCACCGCTCGAGCGCCGCCTGGACACGCTCCCGCGATCCGAAGATCCCGACGTCTGGCAGCGGAAACCCGAGCGCCGGAGACCGCTCATGACGCCCAACGATCATCGGCGCCCCGGCGTAGGTCAGAACCTGCGCACCCTTCGAGGACGCGTATTGAACGAGCGAGTCACGTTGGAAGTTACCGCGAAACGTCGCCACGCCGTCGCTCTCGCGCCCCATCCCGGTGCCGCCCATCGCCATCGAGATCAGGCCGTTACGCGGGTCGATACCGGTTTCGGCGGCGAAACGGTCGATTTCCGCGGCGTGCTGTTCCAACTTGCCGAGCAGGTAGTCCCCGAAGGGTGTGTTCCGGCTCTCGGCGAAATCGATGCCTCCGAGCACCTTCGAATCCGGCGGAAGCAGGTTCAGAAGCTGAGGGTCGGCCGCGAGGGCGACGCCGGCGGCGAACAAAACACAAAAAAGACGGCTGGACATTAACACTCTCCGCATACAAGACGCGCGGTGCGGCACTTCATTTCATTTTACCGGCTCCTGAGCGACAATTTCGATGCCAAAGCCCTCGAGGCCGACGATTTTTCTCGGGTGGTTGGTCAGCAGACGAATCCGGTGCAGCCCGAGATCGGACAGGATCTGGGCGCCGATCCCGCTCTCGTACTGCAAAAGCCGCTGACCATCGGGCGTGGTGTAGTGCTTGAACTGGCGCCCATGGGATACCAGGCGGCGGGGGCAGCCTTCCTGCTCCGGGGGCAGCGTCCGCAAGCCGGGGCCGCTCTCGTGAAGATAGACGAGCACCCCGGCGCCCTCGGCGGCGATGCGCTCAAACGATAGCCGCATCAGGTTGGCGCAGTCGCAGTCGAGCGAGCCGAAGATGTTGCCGAAGGCGCAGTGAGTGTGCATCCGGACGGTGACAACATCCCGCCCCCCGAGGTTGCCGTGGATAAGCGCCAGGTGAATCTCCGGATCGAGGGAAGAGCTGTAAGCCACGGTCTGGAACTCGCCGAATTCGTTTCGCATCCTCCCCTCCGCCTGACGGCGGATGAAACGCTCCGTCTGGAGCCGGTAGCGGATCAGGTCCGCCACCGAGATCAGCTTCAGGCCGTGCCGTGTGCAGAAAACTTCGAGCTCCGGCACGCGCGCCATCGTGCCGTCGTCGTTCATGATTTCGCAGATGACGCCGCCGGGCCGCAGCCCCGCCAGGCGGGCCAGATCCACCGCCGCTTCGGTTTGTCCGGTGCGTACCAGGACGCCGCCGTTGCGGGCGCGCAACGGAAATACGTGGCCGGGGCGGGCAAGGTCGTGCGGCCGGCTGTTCGGATCCATGGCCACCTGGATGGTGAGGGCGCGGTCACCGGCCGAGATTCCGGTCGTCACGCCCTCGCGGGCATCGATCGCCTCACAGAAGGCGGTCCCGAAACGCGAGGTATTCACTTGGGACATCATCGGAAGCTGGAGCTGGTCGCAGCATTCCTCGCTTAGCGCGAGGCAGATCAGCCCCCGTCCGTACTTGGCCATGAAGTTGATGGTGTCGGGCGTGACCTTCTCGGCGGCGATCGTGAGGTCGCCTTCGTTTTCGCGGTCTTCGTCGTCCACCACGACGACCATCCTCCCGGCGCGGATTTCCTCGATGGCTTCGGGGATGGAGGCGAAGGGCATAGCGGGTTGCCTAAGACCTCATGATAGCGTTCCGCGGGAACCGGGAATCGGACAGCCCGCCTGGGCGCACGGGGCGACACCGTTGGACCACGATCGACGGCGATCAACACCCACGATTACCACCCCACTTGATGCGGTCCCGCCAACTGTCTTAAGATGAAGACCACTCAGAGGAAGCTTCCCAAAGATGAAGTTCCGTACACGCGGCCTCCTGATAGTGCTGGCGTGCCTCCGGTCGCTCGCGGACGCGGCGGAGGTCGATTTCTTGCGTGACGTCGAGCCCGTTCTCAAGTCGCGCTGTCACTCCTGCCACGGCGCCGCCGTCCAGATGAACGGTCTCCGCCTCGATCGCCGCGCGGACGCGCTGGCCGGCAGCCACGCCGGCCCGGTCCTCGTTCCGGGCGACGCCGCGAAGAGCCGCATCATCGAACGCGTCACGAGCGCCAAGGAAGGTTTTCGGATGCCCCCGGTTGGCCCCGCGCTGTCCGCCGCCGAGATCGAGGTGCTGCGCTCGTGGATCGACGGCGGTGCGGCCTGGCCCG
>CAYRPT010000003.1:0-7657 GCA_964425895.1 uncultured Solibacteraceae bacterium
ATCTACCCGCCTGCGTTCGCCGCTCCATGGTTGAGGTCACGGCTGTCATTCCGAACTACAACCGGAGGGAATTGCTGGAAGCGGCTCTCGAGACAATCCGCCGGCAGACACGTCCGTTCGCGGAGATTTGCGTCGTGGATAACGGGTCGAGCGATGGCTCGGTGGAAACGGCGCGGAAGCTGGGCGCGCGCGTGTTGACCAGCGAACGCAACGAAGGTTTCAGCCGCGCCGTGAATCGAGGGATCCGGGAGGCGCGCGGCGCCTGCATCGCCGTCCTCAACAACGATGTGGAGATCGACGCACGCTGGCTGGAGCTGCTGCTGGAGGAGATGGAATCCACGGGCGCATGGTTCGCCACGGGTAAGATCTTGCGCCGGGACCGCCCCGACATCCTGGACGGCACCTACGACGAGATCTCGCGCGCCGGCTGCGCCTGGCGCTGCGGAGAGGGACGGAAAGACGGGCCGGAGTGGAACGCTCCCCGCGATATCGCCTTCGCGCCGCTGACCGCGGCCGTATTCCGGCGGGAGTTGTTTGAGCGGGTCGGCGTGCTGGACGAAGAGTTCGAATCGTATCTCGAAGACATCGACCTCGGGTTGCGGTGCGCAACGGCCGGACTGAGGGGACGCTATGTTCCGTCAGCCATGGCGCGGCACGGGGGAAGCGCGACTCTGGGCTGCTGGAGCCCGGCGAAAGTCCGGCTGATCGCGCGGAACCAAGTGTTGCTGGTAGCCAAGCATTTCCCCCGCCGGTGGTGGCAGGGCCACGGGTGGCCCGTCGTGGCCGGACAGCTCCTGTGGGGTTTGGTGGCGGCGCGTCATGGCGCCGGCGGGGCGTACCTGAAGGGCAAGTGGGACGGTTTGCGGAGGTTCCGGCGAGCCCGGGAGCGGTCTGATCCGCCGCCAATCCTCGCGTCCCTGTTGGCCGAGAGCGAGGCGAGAATCCGCCGCGTGCAAGAAGCGACGGGCTTCGACTGGTACTGGCGGCTGTATTTCGCGATCACATGAAGCGGGTCGGCATCGTCGTGGTCACGCACAACTCCGAGGAGGTCATCGGGGAATGTCTGACCGCCGCCACCCGCCTGCAAGCCGACACCGTGGTGGTGGACAACGCCTCCACCGACCGGACGTGCGATCGGGTTCGCGACTGGCCGGAGGTGCGCCTGCTCGCCGAGAGCCGGAATACCGGATTCGCTGCGGCGGCAAATCGCGGCGTCGGAGCGCTCGGCACTGAACTGATTCTGTTGCTCAACCCCGACGCCGTCATTGTGACGCCGCTCGATCCTCTGATCGAGGCCTTCCAGGCAGCCGACGTCGGGGCGGCGGGCGGGCGGTTGGTGTCTCCGGACGGCGTGGTCCAGCTCGGCTTTCAGGTGCGCCGGTTTCCGACGGTAGGAGCCCTGGCCTGCGAGGCGCTCGGGGTGAACCGGCTCTGGCCGGGTAACCCGGTCAACCGCCGGTACCGCTGCCTCGACCTCAATCCGGACCGCGAGGCGGACGTGGAGCAGCCCGCGGGCGCGTTCCTCATGGTGCGCCGCGCCCGGTGGGCGGAACTCGGAGGGATGGACGAGGGGTTTTGGCCACTCTGGTTCGAAGAGGTGGATTTCCTGCGCCGGCTGCACGAACACCGTTCCCGCGTGCGCTACATTCCCGCGGCCGTGGCGGTCCACCGGGGCGCGCACTCGCTCCGCCGGCTTCGCCCCGAATGTCGCGCCGCATACTGGTATGCTAGTCTTCTAAGGTACGCGGCGAAGCATTTCAGCCCTCGTGGGTGGAGGACCGTATGCGTCGCGGTAGCGATCGGATCGCTGCTGAGAATGGTCGCCGGCGTTCTTGTAGAACGAACTCGGGATCCGATTCCCCGATACTGGGGCGTCTTTAGGATGGCCGGCCGGTACCTCCTGGGCGGCCGGCGAGTTGCCGAGGGAGGTTTGCCCGCTGTTACCGCAACAGGCTGACATCTCCAGTACCACAAGAACAATTCGATAAAGCTTCATGTCCTACGACGACCTCGTCACCGTCACCATCGTCACCTTTAATAGCGGGCGCTTCATCAAGCGCTGTCTCGAATCGGTGCTCGAACAGAGGTACCCCAATCTCGAAGTGATCGTGGTGGACAACGCCTCGACAGACGGCACGGTTGACATCCTGAGCCAGTTCGAGTCGCTTTGCCAGATCGTTTACAACGAGGACAATGTCGGCTTTGCGGCCGCGCAGAACCAGGCGATCGCACTCGCGCGGGGGGAGTGGATCCTGACGTTGAATCCCGACGTGTTGCTGCTGCCTACATTCGTGATGGCGATGGTGGAAGCCGGCTACGTCGACCGGCGGGTGGGCACGGTGTGCGGCAAGCTGCTCACCCTGACGCCCGAGTTCCACATCCCCGAGAAGCCGCGGGTCGACTCGACGGGGATCTACTTCACGCCAACGCTGCGCCACCTGGACCGCGGAAGCCAGGATGTGGACAACGGCCACTATTTGAACTTCGAGTACGTCTTCGGGGCCACGGCGGCCGCCGCGCTCTACCGGCGCGAGATGATTGACGATATCACGATCGGCGGCGAGTTCTTCGATCCCGATTTCTTTGTGTATCGCGAGGATGCGGATGTCGCCTGGCGGGCGCAGTTGATGGGGTGGCGCTGTGTCTATACGCCGCGCGCGCGGGGCTACCATGTCCGGAAAGTGCTTCCGGGGAACCGCCGGGCCCTGCCGCCGGCCATCAACATGCACTCGGTCAAGAACCGCTTCCTGATGCGGCTTAAGAACATGACCGGTGACCTTTACCGCCGCAACTGGCTGTCGATCAGCGCGCGCGACCTGATGGTGGTGGGCTGCTGTCTGTTATGGGAACACTCGTCGCTTAAGGCCTTCGGGTACCTGGCCTCAAACTACCGCCGGGTCCTCGCCAAGCGCCGGGAGATTATGCGCCGGCGGCGCGCCAGCGATGCCTACATGGCGGCCTGGTTTTCCCACCAGCCTCAAAGCCGGCCCGCCCCAAAACCTTCCGCCCGGCTGCACGCCCGCGTCCGGGCCGCCCGCGGCTGATGAACCTGGCGATTCTTGGAACGCGAGGCATCCCGGCACGCTATGGCGGCTTCGAAACCTTCGCCGAGGAACTCTCGACGCGCCTGGTCGCGCTGGGCCACGAGGTCACGGTGTATGGGCGCCGGCGCCACACGACGCCGGTGTACCGCGGAGTCCGCCTCGTCTATCTGCCAACGCTTCGCCATAAATACTTCGACACCGTGGTGCATACCTTCTTGTGCACACTGCATCTGCTGGCTCACCGGCGCGACGCCGCGCTGTACTGCAATGCCGCCAACGCGGCGTTCACGCTGATCCCGCGCCTGTTCGGAATCCCGGTGGCGCTGAATGTGGACGGTTTGGAACGCCAGCGGAAGAAGTGGAATCGCCTGGGGCGAGCCTGGTACGCGTTGTCGGAACGTCTCGCCACCCGCTTTCCCGACGCGGTCATTTCCGACGCCGCGCGGATTCAGGCGTACTATCTGCGACGCTACGGAAAGGCGACTACCTTCATTCCCTACGGAGCCTCGACCGATCGGGTGACGACCACGGCGGTACTGCGTGAACTCGGGCTGGAGCCCAGGCGCTACTTCCTCTACGTCAGCCGGATGGAACCCGAAAACAACGCCCTCCTGGTTCGCAAGGAATTCGAACGCACACAGACCGACTTGAAGCTGGTCCTGGTGGGCGACGCACCCTATGCGGCAGCCTATATTCGCGAGGTCCGGGATACCGCCGACCCGCGCATCGTTATGCCCGGAGCGATCTACGGACAGGGGTATCAGGAACTGACATCACACTGCTTCGCCTATATTCACGCGACCGAAGTGGGAGGCACCCACCCGGCCCTGATCGAGGCCATGGGACGTAGCGCTTTGACACTTTATCTGGAAACCGAAGAGAATCAGGAAGTAGCCGGGGGGGCGGGTATTCCGTTCCGGCGCCACGACCTTGCGGAGCGCATTGAGGAAGTACTCGCGATGCCGGAGGCGCAGCGTGAAGATTGGCGCAGGCGAGCGCGTGACCGCGTGGCCGAGCGCTACGACTGGAACGCTGTCGCCGGCGCCTACGAGCGGTTGCTGCTCCATCTGGCCTCCCGAGAGTGAATTGTGAGCCCCGTTCCCTATCGCTGCTGGGTGGAAGTTTCGCGGGAACGGATCGCGGAGAACTATCGCGCCGTGACCGCCCTGGTCGGCGAAGGCGTATCGGTCATGCCCGTCGTCAAGGCTGACGCGTATGGACATGGGGCTGTTGAGGTTTCCCGCACTCTCGAGTCGGCCGGCGCCCGCTGGCTTGCCGTCAGCAGCGTGGAGGAGGGGGTAACCCTTCGAGACGCGGGAATCCGTGCGCGAGTGCTCGTTATGGCGGATTTCCTGCCTGTCGAACGCGAGGCCTTGCTGGATTATCATCTGACGCCGGCCATTCACTCGCTCAGCGACTTGTACGAGTTCGACCGGCTCGCCGCGCGCCGCGGGTTGCGAGTTCCCTACCACCTCAAAATTGACAGCGGCATGGGACGGCTGGGGACGCGGGCGGCGGGCGCCGAGCTGCTGGAGGCGGTCACCGCTGCGCGTCACGCGTGGCTTGAGGGGCTGATGACGCACTTCGCTTCGGCGGCTCTCTACAGCAGCCCGCAGACCAACGAGCAAATCACACACTTTCATGCCTTGGCGGCCGCCCTCGCCGCCGGTGGCGTCCATCCGCAATACACCCACCTGTCGGCCACGATACCGATCGCTTACGCCAGGCGTGAGGCCTGGGGAACCATGGTGCGACCCGGACATGCAATCTACGGCTATGTGTCGCCCCTGCGAGGTCCCGCACCGACCCGGGCCCTCCGCGTTCGACCGGCTCTCGAGTGGAAAGCGGCCATCCTCGAGGTTAAGGAACTACCCCAGGACACGCCCATCGGCTACGGCGCGATGTTTCGAACAAACCGGCGCACACGCCTCGCGATTCTCTCGGTGGGTTACGCCGATGGGCTTCCCCACCGCCTCTCAAACAAGGGCTACGTTCTCGCCGCCGGCCGCCTCGCTCCTGTTCTAGGGGCTGTTTCAATGGATCTAACCACTGTCGATCTGACCGACTGCCCCCAGTTGAACTCTGGAGATGCAGTGACCCTCCTCGGTGAAGACAACAGCGCGCGCATCGATGCGCAGCAGATTGCCCGGCTTGCCGGAACAATCTCCTATTCCGTACTGTGTGGGATTAGCGCCAGGGTAAAACGAATCTACCGTTGATTGTCGCATTGTCGATGGGTTTAACAGTGATACCAAACTACGTTTCGGAGTAGTGTATGAGGGAGCCCTTGGAGCATAACCTGACTCAACCTCTTTCGAAACAGAACCTGTTCACGTTGTTGTAGCGATTCGGCGGTAACAAAAGTACTAGAAATGTAGTGATTTCCGGAACGCCTAAGCAACTGATTTCAATAGTGTTACAGGAAAAACTGGATTCTGCTTGCACTCTCTTCCAACTATGCTAGACTGATGTTCCACGAGATGCCATCCGGAGGGTTGCCGGACGGCGAATGGCAGGTCATACCGCCGGTTCCAGCCGAATCGAGCAAAGGAAGGGCGCGAAGGTTATCCACAGGGTGTGGAAAACTTGTGCATAAGTTGTGCTTACCCGGCGGCAACGGGATAGGGATGAACATTTGGGAACAGATAAAGCAAGAGTTGGCTGCCGGTCTCACCAGGGAAAGCTTCCAGAATTGGCTTTATAGAACAACTCTTGATCGGATCGAAGATAACACTCTTCATGTTATGGTTCCGGACGAGAGCACCAAACTCTGGCTGGAAGAAGAGTACAGGCTGCGGATCGACGCCGCGCTAAACCGCTTCGGGAATTCCTACCGAGGCGTTGTCTATCACCTGTTACGAAACGGTGATGCCTGGAACGGTGCCTCCATGGGCCGCGCTTCAGAGGCCGCTGCGCCGGCGGGTGCGATCCAGCTCAACCCGAAGTTCACGTTTGCGAATTTTGTTGTCGGCTCCTGCAACCAGTTCGCCCATGCTGCCGCCCGGGCCGTGTCCACGACGCCCGCCCGGAGCTATAACCCGTTGTTTATCTACGGTGGAACAGGAATGGGGAAGACCCACTTGATGCACGCGATCGGCCATGTGTTGCTAGAGAGCTTCCCTGGAATGCGGGTCGTTTATACTTACGGGGAACGATTCGTCAATGAGTTGGTACGGTGTATCCGCACCGATCAGATGACCTCGTTCCATGAACGTTACCGGCAAGCGGATGTACTTATGGTGGATGACGTTCACGTCTTCGCGAACAAGGAGCGTACCCAGGAGGAGTTCTTCCACACCTTCAACGAGTTGTTCGAGCAGCAGAAGCAGATCGTGCTATCGAGCGATTGTCCTCCGAAGCAGACCCCGGGCCTGGTTGAAAGACTCCGGTCGCGCTTTGAGTGGGGACTTCTTGTTGACGTTCAACCTCCGGACCTTGAGACGAAGATGGCCATCCTTGACCGCAAGGCCGAGGTCGAAGGGATTCACTTACCGGAAGATGTGCGAATCCTTATCGCCACAAAAACCAAGTCTAGTGTCCGCGAGTTGGAGGGCGCCCTCGTGCGGCTGGTAGCTTACGCGTCCGTGATGAAAGAGAACATCACCCTGCCAATGGCTCGGCAGGTCCTGAGGGACCTTGGTGTCGGTCAGGAGAAGCGAATCTCGATGGAATCGATTATCAAGGTAGTTGCGGAGCGGTTTGAGGTCTCGCCGGCGCATCTGAAGCAGAAGTCCAATGCCCGTCGCGTTGCATACCCCCGGCAAATTGCGATGTACCTCATCAAAGAGCTTACCCCGGCATCCCTTCCGGAGATCGGCAGAGCGTTTAACGGAAAGCATCACACCACGGTTCTCCATTCGATCCACAAGATCGAGCGCCAGCGCGACAAAGATCCGGATCTCAACAAGCTCATCCACAGCCTAATCGATTCAATCCAATAGACTTCCTATGGTTTTCCACACAAGTGCGCTTCCTCCGGCTGATAACGAATGTGAACAAACGCCACCCACCTGATTCGCTCAGTGGGCGCTCACCTCGAATCCCACAAGGGGGGACTCCGGCCAAGCCTTTCATTTGATATACTTTAGACGTATTTCGACATTTCCACATGCCCGATGAATCCGGTATTCTTTGAGAGGTTCTACGATAGTTGTTGACTGGTTGGTATATGGCGCCCGGACGCGACTCTGGGCGACGGAAGGACTTCCCGCCTCCGGCTGCGTTAAGTCCCTGTTGGTTCGCTGAGTTGACGGAGACGGGAGGAGGAGACTGAACACGATGGAATTCATGGTCAACAAGACGGATCTGGTACGCGAGTTGAGTGTCTCTCAAGGGGTAGTTGAGAAGAAGACGACGATTCCGATTCTGTCTAACGTGCTCCTGGAGGCGGAAGGCGGCAGGGTTCATCTTCTGGCCACGGACCTTGAGTTAAGTGTGCGGTGTTCCTGTCCCGCTGAGGTGAAGAAGCCGGGCGCCGGGACTGTTCCGGCGCGCCGTTTGCT
Organism: uncultured Solibacteraceae bacterium; assembly: GCA_964425895.1. Lineage (GTDB taxonomy): Bacteria > Acidobacteriota > Terriglobia > Bryobacterales > Bryobacteraceae > CAYRPT01. Next base: position 7,547 of record CAYRPT010000003.1, read on the forward strand.
TGATTATGTCCGTCTTCTTCCTGACGCGCCGATTGATATTAAATTCAGTGACAGCCATTGGGCCAGCCTTGTTTCCGGCCGCTCGCGGACGCGTATTGCGGGGATGTCAAA
>CAYRPT010000003.1:7667-14685 GCA_964425895.1 uncultured Solibacteraceae bacterium
GGAGTTCCCGGTGGCGCCACCTGCCATTGCCACAATCCCCGCCGGGTCTCTAACAAAACTGATCTCCCGGACCATCTTTGCCATCTCCCTTGAGGAATCCCGGTTCACTCTGAATGGAGCGCTTCTCCTACTCAAGTCGGACCGGGTGGTAATGGTATCAACAGATGGCCACAGATTGGCTCTCTGTGAAGAGCCTGTGAATCTGGGTGAAGTCTTAGATTACCGCTCCCTGGTATCAAAGAAGGCCATGATCGAGGTACTGAAACTGGCCCAGGACGCCGGTCCTGAGGCTACTGTAGATTTCGGTGCCGATGAAAACCATTTGTTCTTCCGGTTTGGTACACGCCTGTTCGTATGCCGCAAACTCACGGGTACCTTCCCGGATTACGAGCGTGTGCTGCCCGGCGAGCAACCCCACAGCATCATCCTACAGCGCGAGGAGTTCCGGGCGGTGATTGACCGCGTTGGCCAGTTCTCCGATGAGAGGTCCCACGCAATCCGGGTGAAGTTTACGCCGGGAGAACTCAAGCTCTTCGCTTCGCTTTCCGACACTGGAGAATCAGAAGAAATTCTTCCGGTCAACTATGACGGACCGGTTCTTGAAGCAGGCTACAACGCTCAGTACATCTCCGAATTCTTGCGGGCGGCGGACGGAGAGTCGGTCGCCTTTCACTTCCGTGATGCCGGCAGTGCGGGTGAGTTTCGGCCGGTAGGTGGTGAGGGCGGCCAAGTCTACCGGTATGTCGTGATGCCAATGCGGATCTAAGAGCATACCCGCCTTTGCACCGGTCTTGAGGCTTGTGGCGCATTAGTTGCAGCACAACTGTATGGAGAGGAACGAAGAAATAAAACACAACAACTACGATGCACGTAGTATCAAAGTCCTGCAAGGGCTGGAAGCGGTGCGGCTGCGTCCGGCCATGTACATCGGCTCAACAGGTGACTACGGATTACATCATCTGGTTTACGAAGTTGTAGATAACTCGGTCGATGAAGCCCTGGCCGGCTTCTGTACCGAGATCCAGGTCACGATCCACATCGACAACTCGGTGACTGTGATCGACAACGGCCGTGGGATTCCGGTTGACTTCCACCAGGAGGAGAAGGTCTCGGCCGCGGAAGTCGTCATGACGAAGCTGCATGCCGGCGGCAAGTTCGACTCCAATACCTACAAGGTATCGGGCGGTCTGCACGGAGTCGGAGTCAGTTGCGTTAATGCCCTCTCAGAATGGCTGACCCTTGAGATCTGGCGGGACGGTTCCGTCTGGCAGCAGGAGTACGAGCGTGGAATACCCAAGGCGCCCCTGGAAAGGACAGGCAAAGCGGGCCGCAAAACGGGCACGCGTGTCACGTTCCGCGCCGACCCGACCATAATGACGGCGACGGAGTTCAACTTCGACACATTAGCGCAGCGGCTTCGAGAGATGGCATTCCTTAACAGGGGCCTGCGAATCCTCCTGAATGACGAACGGGAGGATCCGGTCAAGTCACACGAGTTCCATTACAGCGGAGGCGTGGCGGAATTCATCCGCCATTTGAACCGCGGCAAGAACGTGCTTCACGACAAACCGATTCACTTTGAAGGGGAGCGGGATCTGCCGAGCGGCGGCACGCTACAGATGGAGGTGGCCCTTCAGTACAACGACAAGTACAACGAAGCCGTTTTCAGCTTCGCCAACAACATCAACACAATCGACGGCGGAAGCCATCTCAGCGGCTTTCGGAGCGCCCTCACCCGGACGATCAATGCCTACGGCCAGCAGGCCGGCCTGTTCAAGGACCTGAAGGAAAACCTGAGCGGCGACGACGTCCGCGAGGGTCTCACGGCCGTGGTCAGCGTGAAGCTGCCACAGCCGCAGTTCGAAGGCCAGACGAAGGGTAAGCTCAACAGCGATATTCAGGGCTACGTGGTGCAGTTCGTCAACGAGAAACTGGGCGAGTACTTCGACAGCCATCCGCCCGTGATGCGCCGCATCGTCGGCAAGGCGATCGAGGCCGCGCGAGCGCGCGAGGCCGCGCGAAAGGCGCGGGACCTGACGCGCCGCAAGGGCGCCCTGGACTCCGGTGGTTTACCGGGGAAGCTGGCCGACTGCCAGGAGAAGAACCCGGAGCGCTGCGAGTTGTTCCTGGTGGAAGGTGAATCGGCGGGCGGCACGGCCAAAACGGGCCGCGACCGGCGGTACCAGGCCATTCTCCCATTGAAGGGCAAAATCCTGAACGTGGAGAAGGCACGCTACGACAAGATGCTGAGCCACGAGGAAATCCGGTCGATGATTACAGCCATTGGGACGGGGATCGGCCAGGACGATTTCGATCTCGCCCGGCTCCGCTACGGAAAGATCATCATCATGACCGATGCGGACGTCGACGGCTCGCACATCCGGACGCTGCTGCTCACCTTTTTCTACCGCCACATGCAGGGCCTCATCACGCGCGGCCATGTGTTCATCGCGCAACCGCCGCTGTATCGGATCAAGAAAGGGAAGTCCGAGAAATACATCAAGGACGACAAGGAGTTCACGCGCGAGATCCTCCGGCGGGCTACCGAGAACCTGAGTGTGGGTATCGCGTCTTACGGGGACCCGTCGGAGCCCGCTGTGGAGCTCGTCGGGCAGGAACTGCGCGGCTTTCTGGGAATGCTCGATGAGTATAACCAGATCTTCCAACGGGTGCAGCGGAGGCTGCGGGACAGCCGGGTAGTGGAAGTGGTTGCGGATCCAGCTCTCGCGCTCGACACGAAGGAGCACTTCGCCTCAAAGGAGACGCTGGCGCCGCTTATGGAGGCGCTGCGGCGTCTCGGCGTACAACCGGAGCTGACCCCGGACGAAGAGCACTCGGCCTGGAAAGTGGTGTACCGTGATCCGACGACCACGCCCCGCCCGATCGATATCGAACTTTCCGCCCAGCCGGAGTACCGGCGCCTCCGCCACCTGGCTCGCCAGATCGCGCGGCACAACCGGCCTCCGTTCCTCGTGAGCAAGAACGGCGACCGCGTCTCCCAGCCGGGCTGGCGGGAACTGCTCGCCTACGTCAAGAGTGAGGGCAGCCGCGAGATCAACATCCAGCGGTACAAGGGGCTCGGCGAGATGAACGCCGAGCAGCTTTGGGAAACCACGATGAACGTCGAGACGCGCACCTTGCTGCGGGTCGAACTGCGCGACCTGGTTGAAAGCGACGAAATCTTCTCCACGCTCATGGGCGAGAACGTCGAGGACCGGCGCAAGTTCATCGAGGACAACGCGCTCGACGTCCGCAACCTGGACGTGTAACCGGGCCGCGGTCGTAAGAACGCCTAGGGCCTTTTCCTGCCTGCGGCGCCCTAGAATTCTTGCCCAAAACGCTGCGAATTCCCTAATGTCCTCTGCCGTCACGGGCGATAGATGTGGGAGAGACGGGAGGACCGGTAGTGGTCACGAAGTGTTTGTACTGCGGCAAGCCGCTGTCCTTTGTGAAACGGCTACAAAACGACCGGCACTGCTCCGAGGAGTGCTACGCCCAATACATCCGGAAGCAGGACGAGACCGCGATCGCCGAGTTGACCCGCCGGAAATCGGGGGAGGCCGGACGGACCGAGGCCGAGGAGGTCATTGCCGAAAGCGAAGAACTGGCCGTCGCTACCTCCGCCGCCGAACCTTCTCCCGTACATGACCGCCTCGCGCTCGCCGGGGGCACGGCCCCCGCCGAGGAAGCGCAAGACGAAGGCCCGGAGGAGCAGTTCGCGCGCTTCCTGGGTCTGGTGGAAGCCGAGCGCCATTATTACCAGGAGATTCTGGACCGGCTGCCCGCCGGCGTCGCGGTGTGCACCGAGAACCTTTCGCTGGAATATGGAAACCGATGGTTTCAAAGGGAATTGCAGTTGGGCGAGGGGGAACTCATCGGCACCAAGCTGACCGGGCTGTTCGCCCAGGACGACGTTCTCCCGGCCATCCAGGTGCTTCTTGACCAGCCGGAAAGGGGTGAGGTCCGGATCCGTGGGGCCATCGGGGACACCGGCCGCTGGAACCTGACGCTAAGGCCACTCAGCCGGGCGCTCGAGGCCGAGGATCGTCAGTTGCTCGTCTTCGTCGAGAGGTCGGACGCGGTCGCGTGAAGCAGCAACCAGCAAACGTTGTGTCACGCTAAAATGCGAGCCTCAGCAGGCTTTTTGAGCGGGCGGCCGTTCTCAGTGGAAGCCGGCGCGGAGCTCCGGAGTCTCCAAAACCCTTCGTTTCAACCGTGACACGAATCAATCCCTGCATCTGCCCCCCGCGTGAAACGCCGACACCCAGGTACATCCAGGGGATAATGGCCTCAGGGGTGCAAATGAAAAGCTTCGAGGAATATGTAGCTCTTGCGGAGCAAGCCCACGGCCACATTTGCGCGGGGCAGATTCTCGGTCTGCGCATGGCCCTGTTCGGTGTGCGCCTCTTGGGACTTGACGACCCGGCCGGCAAAGACCGGAAGCGGCTCGTGACGTTCGTCGAAATCGATCGCTGCGCCACGGACGCGATCACCGTCGTCACGGGGTGCCGGCTGGGCAAACGGGCGCTCAAGTTCCGGGACTTCGGAAAGGTGGCGGCGACTTTCTGCGACTTGCAGGAGAATCGGGCCGTGCGGGTCGTCGCGCGGGATACAGCCAAGCAGCGGGCCGAGGAGCTCTATCCGGACATCGCCGGCAAGAACACACGCCAGATGCGGGCGTACCGCGAGATGGCTGACGAGGAGCTTTTCGAGACCCGGTGGGTGCGGATCCGCCTCGGCCCGGAGGATCTTCCCGGCTTCAAGGGGCCGCGCGTAGCCTGCGACGAGTGCGGCGAAAGCATCAACTTCGCCCGCGAGGTTCACCGAGAGGGGCGGACGCTGTGCCGGGCGTGCGCCGGCGAACGTTACTACGAACCGGTCGCGGAAGGTTGAAGCGCTACTACATCACGGACCGTCATTCGGCCGGCGGCATTGCGCCGCTCATGGAAAGTGTCGAGCGCTGCCTTCGAGAAGGCGTCGAATGGATCCAGGTGAGGGAGAAGGATCTGGAGGCTCGGGCGCTGTTGGAGCTCGTGCGGGCCGCTCTGGGGTTGGCCAATCCCCACGGTACGCGCATCCTGGTGAACGGCCGCGCCGATGTCGCCTTGGCCGCCAGGGCGAGCGGCGTCCACCTGCCAGCACGGTCGATCGCGCCTGCACTTCTGCGCAGGATCGCGCCACCAGACTTCCGGATTGGCGTCTCCTGCCACGATCTCGGCGACGTACGGGCGGCGGAGCGCGAGGGCGCGGACCTGGTGGTCTTCGGCCCCGTCTTTCCCCCCCAATCGAAGCCTCTGTACGGAAAGCCCGCCGGGCTCGACGGGTTACGCGAGGTCTGCGCCGCAGCCCGCGTTCCGGTGTACGCGCTGGGCGGCATCACCGAAGAGAACGCCGGCGACTGCATCGCGGCGGGCGCCGCGGGAATCGCTGGCATAACGATGTTTCAGCGGCCCGGCCGGCCCCGGTCTTGAGGTTGTGGGTGCCGGCGCCGGGCTCTTGGGGCTATCTGCGCCGGCGGTGGTTCGAATCACCCCGGTTTCCGTATCCTGAGCCGTGTTCCGGTTTCGGCCGAGCCTCGTTGACGTTCATGGTCCGCCCGTTCAGGTCCGTGCCGTTCAACTGTGCAATCGCCTTCTCGGCGGCGCTGCGATCCGTCATCTCAACAAAGGCGAAGCCTCGCGGCTGCCCGCTGTCCCGGTCCGTTACGATGTTGACACGTTCGACGGCGCCGTAGTTGGCGAACGCCTCTTGCAGCTCGTCCTGTGTCGTCTTGAAGCTGAGGTTGCCGACAAAAATGTTGGTCACTCGAAAATACCTTCCTCTGTTCCTTACGCTTCCCTGAAATGCCCCACAGCCTAGACCGTGGCGCTTTGGGAGATCTCCGCCGCAGGGTTCTTCCCCGCTGCGGAGACTGTTGTTCTGCTACTCGGTGGGTGGATCGAAACGCGTCGAACGAACTATACCCCCTGTCGGGGAGATACCCGCCAGGCGGCCCCCACGTGCTCCCCGCTTACGCGGCGAGGCGCTCTCCTTTGACGCGCCGCTTCGGCCCGTGCCGCAACGTCCTCGGCGTGGAGCCGCATACTCTCTTCGCTGTACAAAAACGCCCGATCCTCCCTGCCCTCGTGACATTGTTCCAGAACCGCCCGGCACAAGAGCGGAAGTTCCTGCAGATGAATTCCGTATCTCCGGGTCAGGGCCAGATCGGCCCTCACCGTGAACATCGCACGCTTCCGGTCCGCCGCGATGCCTTCAAACGCAAAGACCCGGCACCCCATCGCGTGGCTGAATCCCCTGAGGACAAACTGCATTTTTGGGTTCTCCACGAGAACCTCCTTTTGCCCGCCGGCTGTATCGCCGTGGCCGCTCATCGATGCCACGACCAATGACGATTGCAGGTCGGCTCATACTCAAGAACAAGCCGGTCCTGACGATCCCGCCGTCCTGCCTGATCACAAACCTCAAAAACGAATCCGGTTGGCTGCCGCCTCAGGAGCACCGTATTCATTTCCTGCAAGTGCCGTAAGAGCGCCGCCTGAATGTTGTCGCTCTCACCGATGTAGATCCACTCGCTCGCATTCGAGATACCATAGACGCCCGAGAGAACCGGCGCGCGCTCTCGCACCGACGCCGACGTGAACGATCGAGGAACGGGGTGATCAAACGGCACCGGGATCATCCTCTACGCCGCCGCGGGCCCCGGACCGGCGGACGCAACGGTCCCCCCGGAGCTCGCTGGCGGGCTGGGTTGGCTCGACCTCCACTCGAATCGAAGTGCATGAGGATTCCCAGACTTCCTATAGCGCGATTCCGGCCTCGAATACGGAGTCTTGAGGGAAGGGATGGTCAAAGACGAGTCCAGAGGACCCGTGAGCGCACCGGATCATCCGCCCCTTAACTATTGTCGGTTATTTTTCCTTGTCTGTCAAGCGAATGTGTGCGAGAATGTGAAAGCTTGTTCACTGTTTTCAGTTAAGACCCATTCGACGAGGAATACCCGTGGACGTCCCGCTATTGA
>CAYRPT010000003.1:14695-18551 GCA_964425895.1 uncultured Solibacteraceae bacterium
GCAGCGCTTGAGCGAGCTCGGTGTCGGCCAGAAGGACCTGGCAGCCGCCGCCCAAGTTACCGAATCCTACATCTCGCAGTTGCTGGCGCGGAAGAAGGCTCCTCCAGCGCCTGGGCGCACGGACATCTACGATAAGATCGACCGATTTCTGGGACTCCCGGGCGGGGAGCTCGCGCGGCTGGCGGAGGTCCAGCGCAAAGAAGAGCTGAAGAAGAGGGTCGCGGCGCCGCCGGCACCCCTTTTCGAGGAACGCCGCGAGCTGATTCTCCGCAAGTGCGAGCCAGGGCAGCGCGCCGAAGTGCGCAGGATCTTCGAGAAAGCGACTTTCGGTGAACTTGAGCGCCTTGTCACTCAGAAGGTACTGGACGTAGCCCACGAGATCGCGCGGGAAGAACTGCGAACCGAAGAGTGGCTCCGGCGGCTGGCTCAGCTCAGCGGGCGCAGCTACGAGCAGATGCGAGTCGCGGTGCTCGAGTTCCTCGACATGGACGTCTTTGACGTGTCGGCCGAAAGCTGCGTCTCTTTTCTGGATCCGATTATCGATTCTTGGAGTGTTGACCTCAGGACTTTCGCCGTCGAGATCGTCCTGAACCGCCGGTTGGCGCCAGGCGTCATGAAGCGGTTTGAGTTCACCGAAGTCGTCGCCGGGGACGGGGGCGAGCCGAAGCCGGGCTTTGAGCAGTTTCTGAAGGACAAGTCGCTAAGCGGCGATGCCACCGGGGAAGAGATCGAGTATCTGGGGGGGCTGAGGTTCAGCGGAAAACGGCCCACTGCGCTCTACTATTACCGGGAACTGCAGAGCATCCGCGATCCCCTTCATTTCTACAGCGTCGATCCACCGAGGACGGACTGATTCCCCCAGGGAGAAGATCATGCGGGTTCATCTAGTCAATCCGAGCGATGTAGCTTTCGGCGTCGGTGTAATCACACCACGTTGGCTTTACGTGCTCGCCGCCGCCACGCCGGCGCATTACGGAGATCCGGTGATCGTCGATGAGACTCTTGCGCCAATCCGTCCCGAGCTCATTCAGCCGGGCGACGTGGTGGGGATCGGCATCCACACCGCCAATGCATTGCGTGGATTCGAGGTGGGCCGGCTCGCGCGACAGCGCGGAGCATTCGTTGTGTTCGGCGGCATTCACGCGACCCTTTTTCCCGACGAAGCGAAGGAGCTCGGCGCTGCGCACGCCGTCGTGAAGGGAGACGGCGACGTCATCTGGGCGAGCGTGCTGGCAGACTGCGCCGACGGTGGCCCACAGCCTCTGTACGATGGCGGCCTGGTGAGCGCCGGCGGATTCCAGCCGGCCCGCTGGGACTTGCTTCCACCCAACCGCTACATGTGGGCCTCGGTTCAGACCGTCCGAGGTTGCCCGAAGCACTGTTCGTTCTGTTCCGTGTGGCGAACGGATGGTCAACGGCCCCGCCAACGCTCCAGCGACGCGGTGATCGAGGAGATTGTCCAGTTGCGAAGGTTAGGTTATCGCGTCATCGCGCTCGCCGATGACAACTTCTACCCCGTGACCCTAGCTGACATTTACTTGGCGGACAAGCAAAAAGACCCCAGCCGGGCGGACGGACTGCGCCGCCAGCGAGCCGAACGCTTCGAATTGATGGACCGTCTCGCCGCGCTTCCTGCCGACACGATTCTCTTCACGCAAATTACCATGGAAGCGGCGGAAGATCCGGCATTCCTGGACGCCATGCGGCGAGCCCGAATCAAGGGGGCGCTGGTTGGCGTGGAGGCCGTGACTCCGGAAGGGCTGAAATCCGTCTACAAGGATTTCAATCTCTCGGGCGAGAGCCTGGTGCAGCGACTCCGGCTGTTCAAGGCCCACGGGGTTCACGTGCTCGGGTCGTTTATCTTCGGGCTGTCCACGGATCGCGAAGATACGTTTGAAGCCACGGCCGCCCTTGCGAAGCGGGCCGAACTGACGTTCGCTCAGTTCGTGATGATGACACCTTTTCCCGGAACGGTTGACTTCGACCGCTGGGAGAAGAGCACCAATGGCAATCCAGGGCACATCGGAGGCATTCCGATCACCCGCTACTGGTTGATTCCCGGCCACCGCCGTCCCAAACTTTACATGCCGCACCCCACCATGAGCCCGGACGAGATACGGAGGCGGACGCAGGGTGTTTGGGACAGCTATTACCGTCTTTCAGAAATCTGGAAGCGGGCGCAATGTGTGAAGTCGCTCAAGGCCCGCCTGGCGTTTTTATTCATTTCCAAGCTGTACCGTCAGATGTACGCAAACACGGGAATCGCCACCGACAGCGCCCGCAGAAAGAGCGCCAACCGCTGGGCGCGGTGGACCGGACTCATCTGCCTGCGGCTGTTTCGCGGGCCGGCAATGCCCCACCTGCAAATTCCACCATCCCCGGAGCCACCCCTGTTGGAGCTCCACCGGTAGGGGGTTGGAGTATCCCTGCACGCCGGCCGCCCGGCGCAAGAGTGAGATCACCGCCGCGATAGCTTCGCATCGATGCGCCGTTTCAGCGCCGCGGCGCTCATGACTCGCCGCCATTCGTCGAGGTAGCGCAGCGGGTGGCGCCGGTTGTAGTAGAGGCCGGCGGGGAGGCTCGCGACATACTTGGACAGGCTGGGCTGGAGCGGCTCGTAGAACTGATCCCGCCCATCGATCAGGAAGGAGCAGTAGCCGTGGACCCAGCGGAAGGGGACATAGCCGTAGTGCCTTCGAAGGAGTTCGATCGTCTCCCGAAAGACCGCGCGGCGCGAGCCGAGCGAGATGCTCCCGGCGTGCATGCGGGAGGAGGCCATCCGCACGGGTAGGCGTACGAGCCGCGCCCCGCGAGTCAGACGGATCCAGAGGTCGTAATCGAATGCGTAACGGAGGGAGGAATCGAGCAGTCCGGCCTTTTCGAGCGCGGCCCGGCGGAAGAGCGTGGCCGGTTGGGCGATGAAGCACTCCGAGCGAAGGCGCTCCGGATCGAAATCCGCCACGGGATACGGCCCGAGTTCGCGCCCCTCGGCATCGATCCAAACTGCGTCCCCGTACACGGCGGCCGCATCCGGCTCCTGCTCGAGCCTTTCGACAGCGAGCCGAACGGCGTCGGGACGCACATAGCGGTCGTCGGCATTCAGGAACGCAAAGTACTCGCCCTGGGTCGCGCGGAAACCCTTGTTGACGGCGTCGGCGGGGCCGCGGTCCGCTTCGGACACGTACCGCAGCCGGGAAGCGTACCGCCGCACGATGTCGAGCGTGCCATCGGTGGAGCAGCCGTCCACGACGAGGTAGTCGATGGCCGGGTAGTCCTGCGCGAGCACGCTCTCAATCGTTTCCCCGATGAAGCGGGCCGCATTGCGGCACGGGGTGACGATCGCGGCGCGGGGCAACGATGGGTGATCTACTGCCACCGGGTCGTGCTCACGGAGGCGCCGGCCCGCACGCTCTCATAAGCGGCTTCCACGGCGCCGAAGGTTTTCAGATAGGCGCGACCCTCTGATTCGAACGGCTCGCCGGTCCGGAGACAGTGGATGAAGTGCTGCTGGGTGGCGCGCACCGAATCGCCCTTGTATCCTTCCGTCGCGGTGTTCGTCCAGACGCGGCGGTCATCGAGAAAAACATCACCGTTTGCGGGGATGATCAGGGAGGCGCGGTCTCCGTCGATGCGCGACATGCCCATCGCCGGCCCCGGAGGCACGGCGCTCGAGTGCCGGTCTCCGTCGATCAGGCCGGGGAGCCCGCCGGTGTGGGTGATGACGAGCACGGCCTGATCCTCGCCGGCGATGATGGGGTTGATCTTCCGCGCCTGGGCGTAGAGGGCCGCGATATCGCCGAACAGGAAACGCGCGGTGTCGATGGGGTGGACGAGGGTCTCGTAGATCAGGAGCCGG
>CAYRPT010000004.1:0-3113 GCA_964425895.1 uncultured Solibacteraceae bacterium
CTCGCCGTCCCACCGGGGGGTATTTGCAGGCCGCCACGGCCTGGCGCGCCAGGCCGGCATTCGAAGTGAACGGGAAGATGACGCCCATGGCTCCGACATCCAACGCACGCTTGGCCATCCACAGCTCGTTCACCGGCACGCGGATTATCGGCACGGCCTTCAGGCCGCGGGTGGCGAGAATCATGTTGCGGGCGGTCTCGAGAGTGATCGCGCTGTGCTCCATCTCGATCCAGAGAAAATCGAAGCCCGCATTGGCCATCTGGGCGGCGGTCTCAACGGCCGGCACCGTGATGGTGGCGCCGATGACCGGTTGGCCTTCCCGGAGCAATTTCTTGACCGGGTTCTCCCACTGCGCGGCCGCCGGGCCGTTGAAGGCCGCGGTGAGGATGGCCGCGAGGAGTGTGACGTGACAACGGAGTTTCATGTTCGCTCCTTTTTTGTCGACCCGGGGGGGGCCGCCGCCCGGACCTGTGCCGGCCCGCCGCGGCCCGGCATGCCCCGTTCAAAGATGAGCGATGACGTCAATCTCCACCAGGGAGTTGCCGGGAATCCCGCCGGCCGGCGCCACGGTGGTACGGACCGGGGGTTGGCTTCCGAAGCGGCCGCGGTAAACCTCGTTCATTGCGTCGTAGTCCTTGAGGTCGTTCAAGTACACGTTCACCTTCAGCACCTTTTCCATCGACGAGCCAGCCCGCTGGAGCTCCTTTTCGATCTCGTCAAGAACGTGCTTGGTGTGCGCCTTGATATCGCCGGGGAAGTGAGCGCCCTTGCCGGCGATGAACACAAGGTGGCCAAAGGTGACGGCGGGCGAGAACAACGGGGTCTTCTCCGGGTTCGGGGGCAATCCGAGGGCTTTCTTCTCGTGCCCGGTTTGCGCTTGGGCGGCGCCGGCGCCGGCGAGCGCGGCGGCGGCAGTCTTGAGTGCGGTGCGCCGGTTGCTTTTCATCGTTCGTTCACTCCTGTCGATCGGGAATCCGCACGGTCCGGTCTTGGCGCCGGCCCCGTGACGCGTATATTCTAAGGTAGCGGGTTTCCCGAAACCAAACGCGACCAAGGAGGTGTCATCGTGAAGCGAAGACGGTTCCTCAAGACCGCCGGCAGCCTGCCGTTTGCCGGAGCCGCTTTGACCGGCGCCGGTTGCTCCTCCGGGAGCGGCCGCGACTACTTCCGCGAACTCGGTGTGCGGACGTTTCTGAACGCAGCGGGCACCTATACCGCGCTCACCGCCTCGCTGATGCCGCCGGAGGTGATGGAGGCTATCAATTACGCCTCGCGCCGTTACGTATCGCTGAACGAGCTCCATGACGCGGTGGGCCGGCGGCTGGCCGAGATGCTGGAATGCGACGCGGCCATGGTCACCGCCGGCGCCGCTTCGGCGCTGACGCTCGGAACCGCCGCCTGTATGACGGGAACCGACCACGACAAGATCCGCCGGCTCCCCGACACCACCGGCATGAAGACCGAGGTGATCATCCAGAAGAGCCACCGGTTCGGCTATGATCACGCTGTCCGCAACTGCGGCACCAAGCTGATGGAAGTAGAGACGGTGGAAGAGCTGGAAGCGGCGGTGAATCCAAACACCGTCATGATGTTGTTCTTCAACGCCGCCACCCCCCCGGGCGCGATCTCCCGCGAGGAGTTTGTGGCTCTCGGCAAGAAGCACGGCATCCCGACCTTTAACGACGCCGCCGCCGACACCCCGCCCGTGGGCCGTCTGACCGAGTACACGCGCATGGGCTTCGACCTGGTGACCTTCTCCGGGGGGAAGGGACTGCGCGGCCCGCAGAGCAGCGGGCTGCTCCTGGGGCGGAAAGACCTGATTGCCGCGGCCAGGTTGAACGCCCCGCCGAACGGAGACGCCATCGGGCGCGGCATGAAGGTGAACAAAGAAGAAATGCTCGGCCTGCTGGCAGCGGTGGAGCGCTTTCTGGCGGAAGATCCCGACGCCAGACAGCGTGAGTACGAACGCCGTGCGCAGCAGATTGTCGATGCGGTGGCGGGAATACCCGGCGTCCAGACCCAGGTCGAGGTCCCACCTGTCGCCAACAACGTGCCGCACGTTCACATCTGGTGGGAGAACAGCCTTCCCCTAACCGTACCCGACGTGGTCCGGAAGCTGCGGGAGGGCGAGCCGTCCATCGAGGTAACGCCGACCTCGGGCGAGCGTCTCATCGTCAACCCGTGGATGCTTGAGGACGGCGAAACGGCGATCGTGGCGCGCCGGATCCAAGAGATTCTACGGAGCGCCGCGAGCTGACCATCCGGGCATGCGGCGTCGCTGATGAGACTCGCGAAATAGAGCGGCCAATGCCTGTGGCCGCAGTGCGTCACGCAGAAATGCGAGCCTCAGTAATTCCGGGGCCTGGATTCAAGCCCCAGGTTTCGTCACCGGGTGGGTCAAAGCCTCATCTTCGCGTCCGCGTTTGGGCAGCATTGCGATCGCGGCGGCGCCGAGCATAGCCACGGCGAACACGAACCACAGTCCGGTGACGTAGTCCGGGTCGGCCTGGGAGCCTTTGCCCTCCGCCACCAGGGCGACGAAATACGGAAACCAGGTCTGCCCGATCGTATCGGTGGGCAGGATAATCGACATCGCCCGGGCCAGACTGTTGACGCCGAATTGCTCGGCGGCCATGAGCGGAATCAGCATATAGTCGGCGCCCATCGCAAAGCCGAAGACGATCGAGAAAACGTAGAGCGTGCTTTCGCTCTCCGGGCGCACGTTCAACAGCAGCGGGATGGAGGCGGCCACGACGAAGTAGGTGACGGTCATCACGTACTTCTTCGGGAGGCGGTCGGCGAGCCAACCCATGCCCAGGCGGCCGGCGATGCTCGAGAACAGGATGATCTTACTCATCTCGGCGTGGGCGGCGTCGCGCATCGCCTGGTCGAGGAACCCCTGGTCCTCGAGAACGAACTTCATGTTGGCGAAGATCGCTCCGATGGCGCCGATCGACGCGAAGGATCCGATCGCCAGCAGCCAGAAGGACAACTTGTTGAGCATCTCCCGGAACGGTACAGGTTCGATTTTGGTAATGGCGAGATTCTTCTCATCCCCGTCGGGAAACTGGCCGACGTCGGCCGGACGGTCTTTCATCACGAACAGCACGACC
>CAYRPT010000004.1:3123-18221 GCA_964425895.1 uncultured Solibacteraceae bacterium
CCGGCCACGTCAGCAACACCATCGGTCCCATCGCCAGGAGCACGTTCGGGAAGCCCATGCCGGCCGTGAGCGGCTTGGCGACGTAGGGAATCACCAGCGCTCCGAAGACGCCGACGCCGACGTAGGTGATCCCCATCGCCATGCCGCGTTTCTTGCGAAACCACTGCGAGATGATCACCTGGTGGGGAATCGGCCCGCTGAAGATGTAGCCGGCCACGAAGAAGAACCAGATCGCGTAGTAGAGAACCAGGTTCCGGGCGACCAGCCCGAACATCACGTAGCAGAGACAGATGAGCCCGGTGCCGATCAGGATCATCCAGCGCGGGCTGAAACGGTGAACGAGCACCGGACCGACCCAAAGCGTGAGCAGCGCGCCGAGGGGAAAGCCGAGGATGATATCGGCGCGGGTGGAGCCAGCGATGGTTTCCCGGTAGTAGTCGTAGAAGAAGGGCGTCGCGTAGAAGAAGAAGGCGATCTCGACGCCGAAGGTGATGAAGGCGGCGACGACAATGCGCCAGCCGTAGAAATTATCGCGCATCAGGGTTGGGCTCCGGGTGAAATCAGAACCCCTTTTATATCACACGGCTGGAATCCGGCCCTGCGAGCGGGAGCGCAGCCGGATTCACCGCTTCCGCACGAGTTCCAGCGGCCAGTTGTCCGCGGCGCCGGATCCCTTGGACCGCCACCGGGGCTCGGTCATCCCGGCGCTGCGGTGTTCCCACTCGGCCCGAAGCCGCTTGGCGGCGGCAGCGTTCTCCGCGGCGAGGTCGCGCTGTTCGCTCATGTCCCCGGTGAGGTCGTAGAGCTCGGCAGCAGCGTCTCTGCCGGTGAGTTTCCACCGCCCCTCGCGCAGCGCGAATTGATTCCCGTAACGCCAGTAGAGGGTTTCGTGCGGCGCACCCACCCGGTCGCCGCGGAGGAACGGAACGAGATCAACGCCGTCCAGGTTTTCCGGGATTCGGGCGCTGGCGGCCGCCAGGGCGGTGGGCGCCACGTCGAGAGAAATCACCGGAAGGTCGTAGGCAACGCCCGCCGGCACACGGCCTTTCCACTGCATGAGGAACGGAACGCGAATGCCCCCTTCATACAGGCTGCCTTTGCCGCCGCGCAGCGGCCGGTTGCTTGAGGTGAGCTCACGCGTAGGCCCGCCGTTGTCGCTGAAGAAAACGACCAGCGTGTTCTCTTCCAGTCCGAGGGCGCGGAGCGCGCCGAGCACCCGGCCCACGCTCTCATCGAGACTCCCCACCATGGCGGCGAATACGCGCCGCTGCACGTCCGCGATGGTGCTCATCCGCTCCATCCACGCGAGCGTCGCCTGGAGGGGGCTGTGCGGCGCGTTGTACGCCAGGTAAAGGAACCACGGTTCGGCGGCATGACGGCGGATGAAGGCTTCGGCTTCCCGGCCGAGGGCGCCGGTCAGGTCTTCGCGCTCGGGGCCGGCTTCGTCAAAACCTCGCAGGATCGGGTTCTCACGGTCATACATCGGCTCGGTGTTGCCCATGTGGGTCGAGAAGATCAGGTTGCCCTGGCGCCAGCGCGGACCAACCGCGCCCTCCGGCAGCGACCTTACGCGGAACCAGGTGACCATCCCGTCGTAGGGCGGCGGAGCGTAGAAGTGGCCCTCGTGCAGGAAGCCGTAGAACTCATCGAAGCCGCGGTTGCGGGGATGGAATGGTTTTGTGGCTCCGAGGTGCCACTTACCGACCAATCCGGTGGCATAGCCCTCGGCCCGCAGAAGATCCCCGAGAGTCCTCTCTTCGAGCGGCAAGCCGATGCCGGGCTCCAGGTTCTGGAGGCCGATGGCATTGTGCTCATGTCCGAATCGCGTCTGGTAACGGCCGGTCAGTAAGCCGGCCCGGGACGGACAGCACACCGGCGCGCTGACGTAGCCGCTGGTGAAACGGACTCCGAAGCGGGCGAGCGAGTCGATGTTCGGCGTGCGCAGGTCGCGGCTTCCCTGGCAGCTCAACTCGGCGTATCCGAGGTCATCGGCGACGATGAGGAGCACGTTCGGCTTCCGCGCGGGTGCGGCGCTCGACGTCAGCGCGACGCTCGCGAGCAGGGCTACTGTCCGGCACAGCACACCGAACAAGTTATCACCGCGCGGCGCCGGCCGGCGAGGGCTATTCGAGCGTGTACAGGCCGGCGTCGACCGCCCCTTCTCCCGTCGGGTGCTCGGCGTGGATCGCCAGCACGTTCCGCCCCGCCCGCATCAGCCCGCGGAAACGAGTGAGATCGTGGTGCGTGTAGTGGCGCTCGCGCGCGCGCTCGTCCCGCAACTCGAGAACCGGCTCGCCGTTCAGATAGACGGTGGCGTTCCTGACAATCTGGAGAATCCCTATCCAGAGATCATCGACCGGGGCGTCAGCCGTGAAGTCGCGCCGCATCCAGATCTCCTTGGTCCGCCACACGGTTCCGGTGCGAAACAAGGCGTTGTTGCCAGGTTGGAACGGCGCGGCTCCCGTTCCCCAGCTCCGGTCGTCGAAGGCCGCCGTCTCCCAGCCCGCAGGGGGTGTGGTGAAGGTGTACCGCCAGGGTTGCGGCCCGTGCTGCGAGGTTGGGGCCAGCGTCCGGGCCACGGGCGGTTTTGCGTACAGCCCGGCGTGCAGTTCCCGGAGCGGCGCCTCGTCGAACTTGATCACCGCCCGGTCGTAGGTCATCAGGCCGTTCACCTCTCCTTCGACGTCGGTGGTCTGGGTGTAGACGGCGGCCGCCATGCCGAGCCCGCGCAGCCCATAGGCGTTCCCCACCACCTCGAGATATTTGCGGTTGAGTTCGTCCCTGCTGGTGAGCGTCCGGTAGCCCCAGTTACGCTTGTTCCACCACAGGTGGTCTTCCACGGGCCATCCGAGCCCGCCGAATTCGCCCAGCACCGTGGCCCGGTTCGCCCCGACCTCGGTTTCGAGCGCCGGCCCCGGATAGATGTGCGCGTCATACATGTCGCCGGCTCCGCGATCCGTCCAGCCGCTGGCGGAATTCACTAACCGCGACGGGTCACGCTCCTTCACCAGCCGGGCGATGCGCGCCGTGTCGTATTGGCCCCATCCCTCGTTGAACGGCACCCAGACGACAATCGACGGATGGCTGTGCAGCGCGTCCATCATCTCGTCGAGCTCGCTCTCGAACTGCGCCGCCGAGACGCCGTCTCGCGGAGCGTCGCCGGCGTCGGTGGGGGCGACAAACAGACTCAGCGGGCCGCGCCCGCCCAGGAAGCCGCTCGGCATGTCCTGCCACACGAGCAGGCCGAGCTTGTCGCACCAGTAGTACCAGCGCGCCGGCTCTACCTTGACGTGCTTGCGGGCCATATTGAAGCCCAGCTTCTTGGTCACCTCGATGTCGTAGCGCAGGGCTTCGTCGGTGGGGGCGGTGTACAGCCCGTCGGGCCACCAGCCCTGATCGAGCGGGCCGAGATGGAACAGCGGCTCGTTGTTCAGGTGGAACAGCAGGCGGCCGTGGGTGTCCCGTCCCATGGAGATTTTGCGAAGGCCGAAATAACTCTCCACCTCGTCGGCCGTCCGGCCGCCCCGGCGCAGCGAGACCCGCAGCGTGTAGAGGTGCGGTGAATCGGGCGACCAGAGCTTCGGCGAGGCCACCGGCACGAGGAAGGAAGCGCCGGGCCGCCCCGCCGCCTGCCCGGCCCGCCTCGCGCCATCGAAGGCCGTGGCGAGCACTTCCATACCGGAGGCGTCGCCGCTGGTTGTCACGCGGATCGCCACCGCGCTTCGATCCACATCCGGCGTGAGAACCAGCCGCCGGATGGAGACATCCGGCGCCGGCTCGAGCCACACCGTCTGCCAGATGCCCGTGACCGCGGTATACCAGATGCCTTCCGGCTCCAGGACCTGCTTGCCCCGCGGCTGGGTTCCGGTGTTGGTAGGGTCCCAGACCGAAACCACGAGCTCCTGCTCGCCATCCGCCCGGACCAGACCGGTGATGTCGAGGGTGAATGGCGTGTATCCCCCGCGGTGCCGGCCGGCGTGGAGGCCATTGACATAAACGTCAGCCTGCCAGTCGACGGCGCCGAAATGCAGAAGCAGGCGCCGGCCTCTCCAGGCCGGGGGGGTGGTGAATCCGCGCCGGTACCACAGCCGTTGGTCCGGCTTCACCGGTTTCTTGACGCCCGAAAGGGCCGATTCAACCGCGAACGGCACCAGGATCTGGCCGTCCCACTCCGCCGGGCGGCCCGCGTCGCGGGTGGTGATGGCGTAGTCCCAGAGACCGTTGAGATTCCGCCAGTCCCGGCGAACCATTTGCGGACGCGGGTACTTGGGCCAAGCCTTGTCCGGCGTCACCTGCTCGGCCCAGCGGGTCATCATCTGGTTGCGGACGGGCGCCCATTC
This sequence comes from uncultured Solibacteraceae bacterium, assembly GCA_964425895.1. Lineage (GTDB taxonomy): Bacteria > Acidobacteriota > Terriglobia > Bryobacterales > Bryobacteraceae > CAYRPT01. The sequence goes on from CAYRPT010000004.1 coordinate 7,464, forward strand.
CGCCGCTCCGCCGACAGTTCCCAACACGAGCAGCAGAGGACAAAGGCGAGCAGTCATGCCGACCATGATATCGGACCCTCGCCGCCGTGATTCGACTGAGACAGGGCGTGCGCCCGCCGCACTGTTTCTAGTAGTGTCCGCTCTGCTCGACCCGATCGCGGCGTCACTCGACGCCGGCGTCGCCGCCGTTTTGGTCCCCGTGGCCTTCTGGGTCTGTCTGAGCGGGTTGGATGATCTTTTCGTCCTCCTGGTGTTTCTCGCCGCCCGCGGCTGGCGGCCGGCCGGCGCGGCCGGTTGGAAGGAGGACGAAGGCCCGCCCCGCAAGACCGCGGTCTTCGTGCCCTGCTGGAAGGAAGAAGCCGTGATCGCCGACATGATCCGGCACAATCTTTCCGCCCTACGGTATCCCGACTACGACTTCTTCGTGGGCTGCTATCCCAACGACGACGCTACCATCCGTGTGGTTCGCGCCCTCGAGGACCTCGACCCCCGCGTCCATCTGTGTTTATGCCCGCACGACGGCCCCACCTCGAAAGCGGACTGTCTCAACTGGATCTATCAGCGGATGCTCGTTTTCGAGGAGGAGACCGGGCGCCGGTACGAGATGGTGGTCATCCACGACGCCGAAGACCTCATCCACCCGGATGAACTGGTTCGGATGAACCGTTACGCGGCCGATTCCGACATGATCCAGACGCCGGTGCTGCCGCTGCCGACGCCGGCGCTCGAGTTGACGCACGGCTTTTACTGCGACGACTTCGCGGAATCCCACTCGAAGGATCTCGTGGTGCGGCAGATCCTGGGTGGTTTCATTCCGTCGTGCGGGGTCGGGACCGGATATACGCGCGACGCGATCGAGCGGCTCGCAACCGCCGGGCGGAACCGCGTCTTCGAGCCGGGCTGCCTGACCGAGGACTACGAAAACGGCCTCCGCCTCCGGCTGTTGGGATGCCGGCAGTTGTTCCTCCCGCTGTCTACCGTGGGTGGAACGCCGATGGCAACCCGCGAGTACTTCCCGCGGGGTTTTCGCGGGGCGGTGCGCCAGCGTACCCGGTGGGTTACCGGCATCGCGCTGCAAAGCTGGCGGCGGCACGGCTGGCCGGGCGGCTGGCGGCAGTGGTACTGGCTTTGGCGCGACCGGAAGGGGCTTCTCAGCAGCCCGGCCGGCCTGCTCGCCAACCTGATCTTTGTGTACGGCGCCGCCACGTGGGCGGCGGCAGGAATTGCGGGCGCCGAATGGACGCTGGCCGCGGCCGTCCGGGATCCCTTCGTGGGGACGCTGCTGGCGTCTAACGGGCTGCTCCAGGTCATCCACCTTGCGGCTCGCATGCTGTTGTGCGGCCGGATCTACGGCCGGCGGTTCGCGCTGGCGGCGCCCTTTCGCGCCGTTTGGGGAAACTGGCTCAATACCGCGGCCACCGCTTGCGCCGTGTGGACCTACGCCCGCGCCACGCTGCGGCGCCAACCCCTGGTTTGGGTCAAGACCGAGCATGCCTACCCGTCGCGGGCGACGCTGCTTCCGCACAAGCGCACGCTCGATGAGATTCTGGTCGGCTCCGGCTATCTGACGCCGGAGCAACTGGCTCATGCCCGGTCCACGCAGCCGCCGGGCGTCAGCTTGCCCGACTACCTGATGGCGTCCGGGCTGGCCAGCGAGGAGGACGTGTACGGGGCGCTCAGCCTCCAACTAGGGCTGGCGTTCGGTTGGATCGACCCCCACACGGTCCACCGGCGTGTAGCCCGCGCGCTGCCGGCCCACGTAGTGCGGAAATGGGCAGTGCTGCCGGTGAAGATCGAGGCGGGAAACCTCCACCTGGCGAGTCCGGAGCCGCCGCCGGAGGAGTTGCCCGCGGCGCTCCGCCGCTTCACCCGGCTCGAGATCCAGGTGCAGCTTGTGACGCCCAGCAACTTTCGTTGCCTGGCCGAAGCCCTGCTCTGATTTCTCGGGCCTGGCCGAAGCTCTTCGCCGCCGGATCCCCGTCAGCGCCGGCGCTTCCGAAGCGCCAGGGCAGTCCGGAGCAGGTCTATGTCCGCTTCGTTGAAAGCCTTCAGGGTCCTGACGGCGCCCGGATTCCCCAGAAGATCCCGGACGAGCTGGAGATAGCGCGGGTACGTGTTGTGGTTATGGCTAATAAACTCCAGGTCCGGCCAGCCGAAATAGCCCTGAAGCCAGCACAAATCTTCAAGGAAGTATTCGTGAATTCCCACGAAATCGAAGGCTTCGATGGAGCGGCCTCCGGCCAGTGCCGTCTGGAGGTTCCGCATGGCCGGCAATTCGCAGAACTCCAGGAATCCGAGGCGATTCTCAATCACGTACCGGTGGAGCGGGTCGTTGATCTTCTCCATCTCCGGCGCCAGCGTGATCCAGTAGTAGTAATGCGAAATAAGGCGCCGGAGCGGATCGCGCAGCCAGATGATCGCGCGCGCCGAGGGGAACCGGCTTCCCCACTTGGAGTACGGGAAATGGCCGTGCAACACCCGGATCCGAGGTCCGATCTCCGGCGCGTCGAATCCACGGTTGTCCACCAGAACCGATTCGGGGCCGTAGACCCGCTTCAGATACTCGCTGAACGTAATTCCGGCGGTTTTCGGGACGTGGATCGACAGAATCTCCACGTTGGGCTTCGCGCCCGGCGCACCATCATTCACCGCTACCATGATAGCCGCGGCGCGGGTATCCGGGGAGAGCACCAACAGTCCCGCTCCCGACGCTAGAGGACATCCGCGAAGCTTCTGCGCAGCTTCCGGAAAAGAGCGTGGCCCAACAGAAACACCGCCGCGGCGGCCAGCCAGAGCTTGACGAGGGAGACGCTGGCCGGAGCGCTGTTTTCGAGCAGGCAGGCGCGGAATCCCAGTACCAGGGTGTAAATCGGGTTCTTTGAGAGGACCTCGACAGCTCCCGGCGGCAGCGACTCCTCGGGGTAGCAGATCGGAGTCAGAAAAAAGCACAGCGTAAGCAGGTAACCCATAATCTGACCCAGATCGCGGAGATACACACCCAAGGCAGCCAGCAGCCACGCGAGCCCGAGCGTGAAAAGCGCCTGGGGCGCGATCAATACCGGCAGCCACAGCGCGGAAAGTGGGACGGCGCCTCGGACCGCCCAGAGGAACAGCAGGAACAGCGCCAGCGCGAAGGCCTGCGTGACCAAACCCGCCAGGGTCAAGTTCACGGGGACAATTTCGATGGGGAACACCAACTTCTTGACGAAATTCCGATGTTCCAGAACGCCGAACGGGGATCGGCCCACCGCCTCGGCGAAAGGCAACCAGGGCAGCATGCCGGCCAGGAAGTAGAGTGCGAACCCGGCGGACGAGGGGTCGCCGCCGAACCGTGCCCGGAGGACGATGCCGAATACGAAGAAGTAGGTCAGCATCAGGAGCAGGGGGTTCAGTACGGTCCACACGGCGCCACCGAGCGAGCCGCGGTACCGGGCGGCGATGTCGCGCCTCACCATGGACCGGATCAGCGAACGGTTTTCCGCTATCGTCCGGAAGGGCTCCCGCCACAGCTCGTGGACCGAGGCCAGCCGGCGCCGCCAGCGGCGCCGGCGGAGGGTCGTGACCCGGGCGCCCCGCACCGCGGCGCGGCCATGCTCCACTTCGGCCTCCACCAGCAGGAAGGCGGCGCCTTGAGTGAAAAGCCACCCGGCCGGAGTGACCGGGCTGACGTAGACATGATAGCGGCCCTTTTCGGGCGGCAGCCCAATCTCGATCGTCTGCGAGACTGGCTCGGCCGGCCCGACGTCGCGGGCGAGCGGCGACCAGTCGCCCTCCGCCAGAAACAGATCCGTGTCCGGATCGTAGAGCTGCCAGCCGAGGTGCACTTTCTCCGGCGTCCAGGTCTCGCGGGAACGGTTGGTGAAGGAGCAGGAAATCCGCAGCCGGCGCGTGTTCGCGTCGCATTCTACCGACGGGGCGTGGCCGCGCGCGGACATCAATTGTATAGCCACTCAGGGTAGCGCACCCGCACCGGGCCGGTTTTGCGCCCCACCGCGTAGATGCCGTCGCCGCGCAGGCTCGGATCGAGCTCGTAACGGTCCAGCAGGTGTTCCACCCAGGCATGCTCCGGCCGCGGCTCTTCGCGGAACGGACCGGTTTCGATCAGCTCCATCTCGAAGCCGGACTCGATCAGAAGCCGTGCGATTTCCTTTGGCGTGTATTCGCGGTTGTGCCGGGAGTCGGGTTCCTCGCCCTGCTTGCGCGGGCGGATGTAAGCCGGGAAGAAGCCCGGGTGATAGCCGAGCAGGATGGCTGAGATTGCCCGCAGGGAGCCGATATTGGGGGTAGTGAGGACGAGATGGCCGTCAGGCTTCAGAACCCGGTTGATCTCGCTCATCATGTGCATCGGATCGACGGCCAGGTGCTCGATCAGCTCGCCGCACAGAATCGTGCGGAAATGTTCGTCAGGGTAGGGGAACGGGTCCTTTTCGGCGTCGAACAGGTCGAGATCGCAGACGAAGCGGCGGCCGTCCTCGGCGGTCACTTCCTTATGGTCGATGCGTCCCGCGGGGCCGTAATAGCAGCCCCGAACCTCGCCGTAGCCGAGGTCGTAGTGGAGCGCCGGGGTGATCATGAGGTAGGCGCCCATCTCCAGAATCCGGTCACGGGGAGAGCCCGGCGGCGTGAGGGCCAGGGTCCGGCGAAGCCGTTCGCGGTGAGCCTCGGTGTAACTGCGTGCGCCGGGATCTGTTCCTGTCCATGGCGCCGGGGCTGCCGAGAGCGGCGTTTGAGCCACGGCGGCCACTGGACGCTCCTCCAAGGGAGTCTCCTCCGGCGGGGGCCAGGGTGCTCCGCTCACCACGGCCTCCAGGAAGGCGGCGTAGCGGCGCGCCGCAACCGGCCAGGCGCAGTGCTCCTCCGCCCACCGCCGCGCCTTCCGGCCGATCAGCTTTCGTGACTCCGGCCGCGTGACCAGCAGGTTCAGATACTCGAAGAGGAGATCCTCTTCTCCGGCGCCCGGCGGGACCTTCAAGCAAATGTCGTCCGGTAACTCTTGAAACGCACCGACGTCGGACACCACCACGGGCTTCCCGGCGCCGAAAGCACGCAGGAGCGTCCCCGAGGTTTCGCCCACGGTGGGGTAACGGAGGTTCAACACCACGTTGCAGGCGGCGAGATACCCGTTGAGATCCTGGTCGGAGACGAAGCCGAGACAGCGAACCGCCTCCGCGACGTCGAGCGAACGAATCAGGGCGCTGACGTCGAGGTCCGGGTGCGGCTCGCCGGCAATGATCATGCGCGCCTCCGGGACCAGGCGCCACAGCCGCCGGAACGCCCGCAGCGCTTCGGGGATGCGCTTGTAGGGCTTCAGGTGGCCGAACATGCCGGCCAACGGCGTTGATTCGGTGAGCCCGAGTCTGAGGCGGTAGTCATGGCCGTCGCCCCCGCCGGTCCAGGCGCCGTGAGGGATCACCGCGAGCGGACCCGAATATCCCGCCGCCCGCGCCGCCTCCGCCACGAACCGGGAGTGCGCAATCACGCCGCGGGCGCCGCTCAGAACCCGGCGCAGCATTGGCACGCCCTCGTAGTCCGGCCCGGTTTCGAGGCGCCTGACCCGGTGGGCGAACGCCACGTCCCGCGGCCCCCCCTCGCGCTCCACCGCCGCCAGGTATCCAGCCCAGTCTCCCCGCTTGATGGTGATTTCCGCTACCAGGTGGTGGAGATTGGCCTCGTGAAGCACCACGACGCTCGGATGATCGAGCGCCGCACGATAGGCTCCTTCGTGGTGTGCGTTGTTGCCGATCTGGTAAACAGCGACGTCGTAGGCCGAGGGCGTGAACCCCGCCGGCGCGGGGCCCTCAATGACGTCAACGCGGGCCAGTTGCCGGAGCGGTTCGAGCAGAGCGGCGGAGTAGTCGGCGATACCGCTGCGGCACGGAGGCAGCGGCGAGAAGAATGCGATCCGGATCATTCCTCCGCGAGTTCCATCGTGAAGTTGCCCGGTTCGAAAGGCACCGTGATGCGGACGGGCGTCCGGGCCTCATCGCGCGCCACGACAAACACGAAGGAGACCTCCGATGCCGGCCCCTGCAGGGTGGCGGTGAATTGATCGGCGTCGATGTTTTCGCCGCGCAGCATGACTTGCAGGGTACCGGCCGACTGCAAGGTGATCTTGTAGGGGGCACCGAAGTAGACCGTCTGCGGCGGCGGGATGCGACCCCGGGCGAGCTCCCTCCGGGCGTGATACAGGTACGTCAGCGCGTCCATAGGGCACTCCGGGATTTCGAACCGGGAGCTGCCGCCGCCTTCCAGCGTCCTTCGGGTCGCCTGGCGCGCCTGCCCGTCGAAGGTCGTTTCCTCCCGCGCCTCTCGCTTGCCGTGGCGAAGCTTCTTCTCAAGCCGGGCCGAACACAAACCGGGGCTCGCCTTCGCGCGATACTCGTCGCTGACGCCGAACCCAGGGATAGCCGCGTCCATGCGGAAGGCGAAACTCCACGCCGGCTCACTTCCTTCGGAGAGCGACGCCGAGAGCGTAGCCTCACCGACATCCAGGCCGCTCGGCCAGGCGATGAGGTAACGGAGCACTTCCTCGGGAGGGAAAGGAACCTCCGCCGTGGCCGGCGCCGCCAACAGCGCCAATGTCGGAAGCCAGGTCCACATATCAGATTGCCGGGACTGACTTCACTTTATACGATTCGACGGGGGACTTCTCCGCGGCCACTTCGCGGTAGACATCCAACGTCCTCTGCGCCGCGTTGCGCCAGGTAAAGGCCGCCGCCCGGTGAACGCCGAGACGCTCGAACCGGGCGAGCATCTCCGCGTCCAACAGCAAATCCCCGATGGTCTGCGTCATGTCCTTGACGGAACCGGGATCGAAGAGAAGCGCACAGGAATCAGCCACCTCGGGAATCGCCGTGGCATTGGAGCAGGCCACCGCCCGGCCGGAGGCCATCGCCTCGAGGATAGGGAGCCCGAAGCCTTCGTAAAACGACGGAAAGACGAAGAGGTGACAGGCGGCGTAGAGCCACTGCAACTCATCGTCGTTCACGAAGCCGGTGAAATGGATTCGCTCCGCGCAAGGGGATTTCTCGCCCGCGCGCTGGACCTCTTCCCCCTTCCAACCCGGCTTGCCGACGATAACGAGGCGATGCGTCAGCCGCGGATGGCGCCTGACGATCTCCTCGAAAGCGCGAATCAGTCCGATCTGGTTCTTGCGCCGCTGGAGATCGCCGACGGTGAGAATGAACGGCGCCGCGATGCCAAACCGCCGGTTCACCCACGCCGCGGCGTGCTCACGGGAGCGCGGGCGGAACTCCGACGACACTGCGTTAGGAACCACGGTAACGCTCGAATCCGGCAGCCGGTAGGCGCGCAGGATTGACTGGCGCGAGAACTCGCTGGGCGTCAAAATCCGCGCGGCGCGGCGGACCGTCCGCTCCACAGTGATCCGAAGCTGCCGGGCCCGGGCCGGGGGAAGAAAGTCCGGCCGCTCGATGAAGCTGACGTCGTGAACGCTCACCACCACGGAGACCGGACATCCAAGCGGGGCGGTGTACTGCACGTGTACGAGGTCGGGACTGTCGGCGCGGAGGCGGCGTGAAAGATCGTATCCGAGCCGAAGAAATGGGTTAGCGGATACTTTGCGAAACAGAAATCCCGAGGGCAACTGAGCCGCCGCCTCATCCTCCGAGAGGTAGGCAATGAACTGGGAAGTCTGGTCGAGTGCGGCGAAACCGTGCAGGAGGTTGCGAACGTAGACCTCGTTGCCTGTCAGGTGCCGCCCGATCGCGTGGGCATCTACCGAAATGCGCATCCGGATTCTATTTAGTATAGATGCAAGCGATTAACCCACGGTAATTACAAAGGTGTTAAATGGCCGGCCCGGCTCGAGCCCGAGCGGTTCCACCGGGTGCTCCGACACCGAGCGCGTCCAGCAGGCGCCAGCCGGCGGGCCAGGTGTAGGCGGCGCAGTACAGCGAGCGGGCCTTGTCGGCGATGGACCGGCGGCGGCCGTCTTCCTCCAGGAGGGTGGCCACGGCGCCCGCGAAGGCCGGGGCTGAGTCCGCCACAAGCAGGTGGCGGCCGGGCTCTCCGCCGAGCCCCTCGGCGCCGACGGTCGTCGAGACCACGGGGGTTCCGGCGGCCCAGGCTTCCAGGATCTTAACCCGCGTCCCGGAGCCGGCCAGCAAGGGGACGACCGCCACCTTAGCCCGCGCCAACTCCGCGATCGCGTCGCCGACCGGGCCGGTGGCTTCGATCCCCGGATCGCCGCCCACCCAGCGCCGCACGGCCTCGGGGTTCTTCCCGATCAAGCGCCAAACGAGGCGTGGAAACCGCGGGCGCAACAACGGCCATACCTCGCGGCGAAACCAGCGGACGGCGCTCATGTTGGGGTGGTACCCAAGATTCGCGGAGAAGGCGATGACCTCTTCTTCCCGGCGGCGCGGCACCGGGATCTCCGGAATGGTGTTGGGGTAGACCGACACGGCGCTGCCCGGCGCGATCGCCTCGACTCTTCTGGCGTCTTCCACCGAAGCGGTGAGGATGCGGGAGAAGGCGGGCAGCCAGCGGCGCTCGAGCCGGCGGCAGACGGCGGCAAAGCGGCGGTGCATCAGGGCCAGAGGCCACTCCTCGGTATCGGCGCACCCTTCGTGAAGCGCGGACTCGACGTTGTGCAAGTCCAGGACGAGCCGATCCGCCACGGGTCCGAGAGTCTCGGCGTACGGCGCACACCAGAAGTGCTCGATCACCGCCAGTTCGTAGCGCTCCGCCGCTGCCCACGGCGCGATTTCCGCTTCGAAGCCGGCGAAGCGGTCGGTGAGGGGAGGGATACCCCGAAGCAACCGGTCCACGTTGCGCGCGGCCCGGGCCATCGGATGGCGTCCGTGGGCGGGCAGATTGACTACCAGGAGCCGGTGGGCCATCTCGACGAGCCGGGTGTCTTCCGGGTTGCGCGTTTCGGGTTGGCGAAAAACGATGGCGTCCAGGCGATAGTGGCCGGCCAGGTACTCGATGAGAGCGGCCGAGCGGAGGGCGCCGCCGCCGGCCGGCGGGTAAGGAGACTCCGGGCAGAGGATCAACGCCCTTGGCTTAGTGGCCAAAACGTTCGCGCGCCTCCTCGTACACGGCCCGAGTCTCGTGGGCCGTCCGCTCCCAGGAGAATTCGCGGGCCCGCTGCCGGGCCCGGGCGCGCAGACCGTCGGCCCAAGCCGGTTGGTTCAGGGCCGCCTCCAGCGCTGTCACCCACTCCCGCGGAGTGTCGGGCCGCAGCAGAACAGCCGCGCCGGCGGCGACTTCGGACAGCGCGGGCACGCGCGAGGCGATGACGAGTGCGCCGCACTGCATCGCCTCGAGCACCGGCAGGCCGAAGCCCTCGTACATCGAAGGATACACCACGGCTACGGCGCCGGCGTAAAGCCGCGCCAGCTCTTCGTCGGTCACTTCCCCCCTCCATTCGAGGCCGTCCTCGGCGGCTGGGAGGCTGAAGTCCGGCCGCCGGCGTCCAGCCAGCACCAGGTCCGCCGAGTGCCGGCCGTGAAGCTGCCGCCAGCACTCGATGAGCATGTCGATGTTCTTCCGCGGTTCCAGAGCTCCGGCATAGAGGAAATAGCGGCGGCGCGCCGGTGCGGGCGCGTCGGCGCGGAAACACACCGAAGCCGCCAGCGGAACGGCGCGGATGCGGCCCGGGGCCAGTCCGAAACACTCGATCGCATCGCGGCGGATGGCTTCCGTGGGCGTAATCACCATCGTGGCGATCCCGCTGCGCAGCAGCCACGGGGTCCGCCGGCGCACGCGGCCGGAAGCGCCCTGCCACTCCACATCCATCCAGGGAGAAAGATCGTGGAGGGTGAGCACGCTGGGCCGTAGAGGCAGGTAGGGAACGGCGAAGTCCGTACCGTGGAACAACTCCGTTGCCGTATGGGAAAGGTGGGATGCCAGCCCGAGGCTCCACCAACGGCGGCGCAGCGGGTTGTCCGGCGGCGGCACGACACGAAGGTTCGGTCTGCCTGTCAGGAGGCCGGCGGGCGGAGTGAGCATCTGGTCGGTCACCAGCAGATACTCATCTTCCGGGAATTCGGAGGCGAGGGCGGCGGACAATTCCGCCGTGTAGCGCGTAATGCCGCCGGTCAAGAGAGTAAGCGGCGTCGCGTCCAGAGCTATCCTCATACGCTAGCTCGATTCCCGGCAGCAAGCTTTTGTAATACCACTCATAAAAATAATCTGTTTGCCTGGCCGGACGGAACCGCGTAGAGTGAGAATCAGGATTCCAGGACGAACTTATAGGGAATTCGCGTATCGGAACCACGTTGTCTTCCGCGCCCCCCGACGTGCGCAGCGCCGCGATCCGCAAGGGTGACTTGCAAGGTGGCGGCTTCCTTCGGTTGGAAGCTTGACCCTGCTTCGACCGGAAATCGCAGACATCCCAGCCTGATAACACGGGTTGCGCCGCCTTGCTCGCGGCGCGGTCCAGAGGGTGCTGTGTGTCCGCGCATGCGTAATGAGGAGAAGAACTCGAACATGGGATTTCTGAGAACCAACGTCGCGGTATTGGGCGTGGCCGCCATCTTGTGTGGAGCCGGCACCTCCCGGGCCCAAACGGCCGCCGCCCCGGCGCAGATGTCGCGCGAGGAACTCGTGCGGGAAGTGCAAGACCTCCGTCAGAGGCTCGCGAAGCTCGAAGCGGCCGTTCTAGGCGCTGCTCCGGCCGCGCCGGCGGAGACGCCGGCGCCCGCCGCCACCATCACCCCCGCCGGCGAACCGGGTGCGGGAGCGGCCACCCCGCAGAAGGTCGACGTTGTCTCCACCGGGGCGCAGCCG
>CAYRPT010000005.1:0-11325 GCA_964425895.1 uncultured Solibacteraceae bacterium
ACGTGGACGGCCCGGCAGCCTTCCAGTTGATCGCACATGCGCCGAATCAGTACGGCCGGCAGCCCGGGACAAAAGCCCGCCTGAACGACCAGGAGCCGGCCCACTCGGGCGGCCTCCTGCTGAAGACCCTGCACCGCTTCGACGGCCCCGGAGGCGCCTCCCATGTCCAGGTAGTCACAACCCACGGCGAGACAGGCTGCCGCCAACTTCCTCGCGCGGTCCGCCAGCGGACAGGCGATCACCAGAATCCGGCAGCCGGCCGCCACGGCCGTCACCGTGGCCGGAATATCGGCATCCGCGTAACGGGCGGAGATTCGAGCCTGCAGGTGCTCGCTCGCGAGGGCTCCGGCCAACTGAGCAGCGGCTTCCATCCTTCGGCCCGCCACGATGACCGGATTGTGGGTTGACTGGCACAGCAAGCGGGACAGACGCCGCCCCACCGGACCGTAGCCGCCGAGAACGACGATTGGCGCGGATGGCTCAGGGGTTGCCGCCACAACAGACAACCTCGATATCGGCGCCGGCAGCCGGGATGGTTGGTGGCGGGACGCGGCGGTCCACCGCAATGTCCGGGTGCGACGTCTTGCGAATCCACGCGGAGGCCTTGTGCAGGGATTCAAAGCTGCCAACATCCATCCACCTCCCTTTGAGATAGGCGTGGGCGAGTGTCCCTTCCCGCGCGTACTCGTCCAGGACGCCGGTCATCTCGTATTCGCCCCGGGGACTCTTCGAGAGCCGCCGCAGGCGGAGGAACACGCCGGGCCGCAGCATCCACAGTCCCGTGACCACATGGTGCGACGGCGGGAAGAGTGGCTTTTCGATGAGGGACGCGATTCGCCGGTCACGAAAGGCAGCGACGCCATAGGGCCGCGGGTCCCTTACCTTGCGGAGAAAAACCATCGCCTGCGAGGCTCCAAGGGAGACGCAAAACCGGTGAGCGTCCCGGGTGAAGTTCTCGCTGAAGAGGTTATCGCCCAGAATGACCGCGAAATCGTCTCCATCGACGAAGTCCTCGGCGAGCAAGACTGCGGCGCCGGTGCCATCGGGTTCGGGCTGAGACATATAGTGGAGGCGGCACCCGAATTCTTCGCCGCCGCCGAGGAGGCGCCGAAACCCTTCGATGTGCTCCGGTCCGGTCACCAGGAGAACGTCCGAGACGCCCGCTTGCGTCAGCGTCCGCAGTGGATGGAAGATCAAAGGCTCGTCGTAGACCGGAAGCAGGTGTTTGTTGATCACCCGGGACACCGGCAACAACCGCGAAGCTCTTCCCCCCGCCAGGAGTAACCCTTTCATTGCCGCTCTCCCCAGACGCCATCTTCGTGCAGCTTGCCCGAGGAGATCTTGAGCGGCCGCCACCAGTCCGCGTTGGCCCGATACCACCTCAAAGTTTCCTCCAGCCCTTCGTCGAGCGAACACGACGGTCGCCACCCGAGCTCCTCGATCTTGCTCCAGTCCACGCTGTAGCGACGGTCGTGGCCGGGACGGTCTCTCACGAAGTGGACCATGCGGTCGTCGTGGTATCCCATCATCCGTAGGATGGCTCGCGCGAGGTCGAGGTTGGTCCGCTCCTGCCCGCCGCCGATGTTGTAAATGTTCCCGGCCACCCCGTGGTCGATGACGGTGAGAATCGCCCGGCAGTGGTCTTCCACATACAACCAGTCGCGTACTTGAAGCCCGTCGCTGAACACGGGGATTTTCTTACCTTCAATAAGATTCGTGATGAAGAGCGGTATGACCTTTTCGGGATGGGCTTTACACCCATACGTGTTGGTAGCCCGGGTCACGATCACGGGAATTCCGTACGTTTCGAAGTAACTCAGCGCCAGGGTCTCGCCGCTCAGCTTCGCTGCCGCATAGGGGTTGCGGGGATGAACCGGGCTGTCTTCCTTGCGGCCCGGACCGTCAACGGAGCCGTAGACCTCATCCGTCGAAACCTGGACGAACTTCCCCACGTGCCCCAGGACCCGAGCCGCCTCAAGCAACGTATGCACGCCGATCACACCGGTGCGAAGGAATGACCCCGAGTTGAGGATCGACCGGTCCACGGAGACCTCGGCCGCCAGATTGACTACCACATCAACGCCCTCCATGGCGGCTTCAACGGACTCCCGATCGCAGATGTCACCCCGCACGAAGTCCAGACGTGGGTCTCCGAAGTACTCTTTCAGACTCGCAAGCGTGCCCGAATACGAAAGACAATCCAACACCCGGACCTTCGAGTCCGGTTCATGTCGCAAAATGTAACCGACGAGGTTGCTGCCGATAAATCCGGCTCCTCCCGTGACCAGGTACCGGCGGCCGGACGAGGCAACACCTCTATCGAGAACCCGACTGCGTGTGTCGGCGAGTGGCATCACGAGACTCCGGGATACCGGGCGCTCTCGGAAACCGCGTTTACTGAGGCACGCATTTCTCCGTGACCCGGCGTTTGCTGGTTGCTGTGCCGAGGCTGCGCTGGTGGAGCGCGCCGCCAGGCGGGCCACGCCGGCGGTCCTGCCGGAGGAAGCACACCGCTGCGCGCACCGCCGGATGCGGCCTTACAACATCCTGTGAAATTCGTACCCAGCCCTCCTCCCGACCAAATCCCACGTGCCGGCCGGGCGTCAACTCCTCCTCTTATCCGGGTGGCGGGCATGAAATCCGCCTTTGTCGATCGCCGGCCGCGTCCACTCAGCCCCCCCGGGCTTTTTATTACACTCCCGATCCTGGTGTTTGTCAACAAGAAAGGCATTGTGCCGCCAAAGATGCCGGCGCTTGCCCGTCCTGCTACGATCGCAGGCACTTCTCTCCGTTCCAGCACTGCTGTGGCTTTGCCCGCCGCGCTGCCGGAGCCGCCCCAGTGGAAACGCTCCGTGGAGAAGCCGATGCCCTCGCGGCAGGTCCATCTCGACTGCCACAGGTCGGAGCACATCCCGGATGTCGGCGCCCGCTTGAGCAAAGAGGACTTCCGGCAGGCGCTGAAGCCGGCGCGCCTGAAATATTCAACATTTTTGCGAAATGCCGCCTTGGCTGGTTTTACTACCTCACGAAGGTCGGCCGGATGCACCCGGCCCTGAAGTTCGACCTGTTGGGGGGAGGAATTCGAGGCATGACGCGAGGCGGGCGCCGGCCTCCGGCCGGCCAACAGGCAATTCCGGATCGGCGCCGCCGCCACCCGGTCACAATGGTTTCCGCGGCGCCGAGACTGGCGGCTAGACCATGAACTCGCAGTCGAACGAGTTGATGCGGGTGGCGATGGAGAGAGGCAGGTCCTCGATCTTGGATCGATATCGGCCCTGGACTTTGGGGTGGAGCCGCGAAATGATCTCGTCGGGCCGCCACGGCGGGGGGGGCGACGAGATGGCGAATCCGGCCATGTTCGCCGCGTGGCAGCCCAGGTGGGTCAGGGCCGGCAAGTCGAAGGCGTCCGCACCGGGTTCTTCATGGTGGCGGGCCGTTGCCTGGGCGAACTCGGGTGGCAGGTCCCAAAGGTCGAGAAGCCACTGCCCGGCCTCGCAGTGATCAAAACCGAGCAATTCGGTTTCCCGGGCGAGGAAATCCTCTTCGTGGGGCGGCGCGTTCTCCACGAGTTCGGCGTAGACGCCGCCTTTGGCTACCACCATGGCGATGAGGCCGATATCGTGAAGAAGACCAGCCGTGTAAGCCAGCCCACTATCCAGCCACAGCGCCCCGGCAAGCTGCTCGCAGGCAAGCGCCGTGGCGAAGCTATGGCGCCAGGCGTGGTGAAGTGCCCGGTGTTGCCGTCCGCTCAGAACGAACTCCCGCATCGCCAGCGTCGTTATGACGGCGCGCAGGCGGTTCAGGCCTAAAACGGCCAAGGCGTGTGGGATGTCCCGTACCTGATAGCGCAGGCCGAAAACGGAGGAGTTCGCCAGGCGGAGCACCTCGGCCGAGAACGCCGCGTCGGTTCGGATCAGATCGGCCACTACGGCATAGGAAACGGCCCCTAAGTCGTCCGCCATCAAGCGCATCAGGCGGGACGCCACGGGTGGAAAGGGGGCAACGCCGCGGAGGGCGGCGGATATCATGGGTCGCGTGCACTCTGCGGTTGCGCTCACGGTAGGCCTAGCCCAAATTCTCTTATCGGTCCGTGCTGTCAACTTATGAAGCTGATTTTGATAAGCTCCGCCAGGAATCCGGCGAGTGCATGGGCGAAGCCTGCCGCGGAGGGCCGTCGCACGGTCCGCCGCGGCTTGCGAGTGACGAATCTCTCAGGTCCGGGCGGCCCAGTGAACGGCGATGCCGCCCAGAAGGAAACCCCGGGCCTCGGTCAACGTGTAGCCGCAGCGGCGCAGCAATTCGCCGTAGACCTCCATCGAGACGAAGCTCGACAACGAATCGGGGATGTAGGTGTAGATCCGCGGACGTCCGTGAAGCAGCAGTCCCCAGAGAAACCCTTGAACGTACAAGTAACCGAGGTACAACCGCCGGTAAACCGGATTCCCCGGCAGAAAAAAATCCAGGCTGACGAGCCGGCCCCCGGGCTTCAGCACGCGGCGCATCTCGGTGAGCGCCGCGGCCAACTCCGGAAAGTTTCGCAACCCATAGCCGACGAAGATGGCATCGAAGGTCTGGTCAGGGAAGGGGAGCCGCATGGCGTTGGCACAGGTTGCCCTCGCCACGCCGTTTCTTCGTGCCAGCCGCAGCATGTTGAAGGTGAGATCGGCGGCCACCGGCCGCGCGGCGCCGTGACGCTCCTCGATGAGCCGGCTAAAGTCCCCGGTGCCGCAGGCGAGGTCGAGAACGGTGGCGTCGGGCGCCAAACCGGCCCGCTCCACCGCCTGCCGCTTCCAGCGAGGGTCCATGCCATAGGAAAAGACGCGGGTGATGAAGTCGTATCGCGGGGAGATGGCGTGAAACATCTCCTTCATCAAGGCGGCATTCAGCTTTTCGGCGGGGAGAGACTTGGGCATCAATCGGGTCTGGCGGCGGTGGCCGCAGCGGCAACTTCAGATTGTCGCACAGGGCGGCCGGCCAGTAGGAAACGCTTCGCGCCGGGCCGGTGCGGCGCTTACTGACGTAGGGGATCTCCGGTACACTTCCGCTGGATCGCGGGGAAGTCGTCCGTCCTGCGGGAGGTGAGCTTGTCCACCTGCGGAGGCTTGCATTTCCGCGTGACACAACTTTTGCTGGTTACCGTGCTGAGGCTTCCGGTGGAGCGTGCCGCCAGGCAGGCCACGCCGGCGGTCCTGCCGGCGGAAGCAGCACCGCCGCGGGCACCACGGCCCGCCTGCGAGCTCGGGCGGGCTGCTCGACGCCCCAAGGCGGCCACCGGCATTGGTCACTCGATTTCGCGAGCCCCAATACCAGGGGGCTGAGCGCGCCGGGATCGGCCAGCGTGGAGTTGTATACTGGGCCGGGTGTCCGGGTTGGGTATTCCTAAGGAGACGAAATGAGACCGAACATAGTTCTTGCGGCGATGATCCTATTGGCCTCGGGTGTATGGGGCCAGGAGGAAATCAGGCTGCGCCCCGACCTGCCCGGGGGAGAGGAATGGTACACTCCCCCCGCCGACAACCCGCACCGGAAAAGCGCGGACGAAAAGTGGGTCAGGAACGTGAAGAGCCCGGTGATGGAAGTCTACCCCGCGCGCCAGCCCAACGGAACGGCGGTAGTGGTGGCGCCCGGCGGGGGCTTCACGATACTGGCCATCGAGCATGAGGGGCGCGACGTCGCGAAGTGGCTTAATGAGCGCGGTGTGTCTGCTTTCGTGCTGCGTTATCGCGTCGGTCTTGAGAGCCGCGAAGCCAGCCAGAAGGCGGCCATCGAAGACGGACTTCTGGCGGTCGCCACGGTCCGCGAGCGTGCCGCCGGGTGGAAACTCGACCCCAAGCGAATCGGTGTCATGGGCTTCTCGGCCGGGGGCTATCTGACCGTCGGCGTGGCCACGCAGTACGCACCGGAGAGCCGGCCGGACTTTGCGATTCCCATCTACGCCGTGGCTCCGGAGGGATATCGCGTGCCCCCCGATGCGCCGCCACTGTTCATCGCCGTGGCCTATGACGACCGCGAGAGAATGACCGGCACCGCCACGGGCTTGATGGACAACTGGAAGAAAGCGAACCTTCCAGCCGAACTGCACGTCTTCATGGACGGTGGTCACGGGTTCGGTATGAACAAGAAAGGCAAGTCGTGCGATGTTTGGACCGACCTGCTGGCCGCCTGGATGAAGCGCCTCGGGCTGCTTGACAGGAAGTGATACGGCTCTCCCGGCGGCGCCTCCGGACAGCGGTTCCGGCGCCGGCGCTATCCCCACCAGGGCTCGCCATCGGCGCGATTCGCCTCGAGATAGGCCTGATCCAGATCAACGCCGAGGCCTGGTTTGCCGGATACCCGCATGCGGCCATCTTGGATCACGATGGGGTTGACGGCGGCCCACCGGAGGCGATCCGCCTGGCGGGTGCACTCCATCATCGGGCAGTTGTGAACCGCGGCCGACCATTGCTGGGACGCCATGTTGAGGAGCAGGCCGCTGACGTTGTGCAAACAGACGGGGATCCGGTAATTCGCCGCCACATCCGCGATGATCTTGGTTCCGGTGATGCCGCCGGAGTTGATCAGATCGGGCTGGAGGGCATCCACCGCCTGGTTCTGAAGGAACGGCATGGCGTCGTCCAGCAGCTCGATGTTCTCACCGGTCATCAGGGGGAGGCGCGTCGTCCGGCGCAGCGCCAGCCAGGAATCGGAATAGATCGGTGAGAGGGGATCCTCGAAGTAGAGGGGTTTGATGTGTTCCACCGCCTCGGCTACCTTGATGGCGCTCGGGACGTCCAGTTCGGCGTGGCAGTGAACAATAATGTCGATGTTCTCGCCGAGAGCCTCGCGCGCGAGCGAGTAGGCCTGGTGAACCTTTCTTGCGTCCTGGGGGCTGATGCTCGGGATGTATTCCTGCATCCGCACGCCGAGCGCATGATGGATGTCCACCTTGAACGCTTTGAATCCCCTCGGATCCGCTTTCAATTCTTCGGCTGTCTTCATCCACTGTTCCCTGCTCAGGTAATTCCCGGTATGGGAGTACAGGAGGATCTCATCGCGAAAGTTGCCGCCGAGCAGTTTCGACACGGGCTGGTTGAGTAGTTTGCCCGCCAGGTCCCACAGTGCGATGTCGATGCCGCTCAGGATGCGGACCTGCCGCCCGCGCTGGGGATAGGCGTAGAACATGTTGTGGAAATGGACCTGGATGGCGAGCGGGTCCTTTCCGACGAGGCCCAGGTGCGGCAGGCGTCCGCCCTCCAGCGAGGCGATGACGGAGCGGGCGAACGGCCCCGTGCCTTGGCACTCTCCATACCCGCTGATGCCGGCGTCGGTGTCGATCCGGATCAGCGTGCCGCGCTCCTTAAGCTGCATGGAGGTGATACGCGTGATCTTCACCTGATCGCGGGCCGGGGCCGCGAGCGCCTCGTAGCGGGCGAACGAGGCGCCGGCGGGCAGAGCGAGCGCCGCCCGGAGGAAGTTGCGTCGATTGATCATGGCGGTCTCCGTTGCGAGCCCGTCCGCGAAGGACGACCCGCGGAGACAGTATATGTCAAGCAGCGCCCCGGTCCGCCGGCTCAGCCGGAGTGCGCCGTCTCCGCCGGTCTTTCTTCGCTAGAATCGGCCTTATGGATCGGCATAGCCGCAGGATGTTTCTCGCGATGGCGCCGGGCGGCGCGTTGCTGGCCGGAGGGCCAAAGCCGTATGAAAAACGGTCGACGGTCGCCTTGATCCGGGGTGACGATCGCCGCGCGAACGTTCGCCGCGCCCTCGAGGCGATCGACGACGAGATCCTCCCGGGTCTGCGGCGCAAGAAGTATGTGCTGGTGAAACCGAACTGTGTCGCCGTGAACAACCAGGTTGGCAGCACCCACGCGGACGCGCTGCGGGGAATCCTGGACTACCTGGAGCCCCGGTTCCAGGGGCCCATTGTCATCGCGGACTCATCCAAGGACGATACCCGCGAGGCTTACGAGAACTTCGGCTATGACCGGGTGGCGGCCGAGCACCGTTCGCAAAAAATCCGCCTGGTGGACCTCAACGACGAGACGGATTTCATCCAGCATGAAGTCATTGACCGGCACATGCACCTGACGCCGGTGCGGCTGGCGGCCCGGCTGTTCGATCCGGATGCGTACATACTTGGTTGCGCCCTGCCCAAGGCGCATGACTGGGTCGTGGTCACCATGGCGGTCAAGAACCTGGTGATGGCGGCGCCGCTGCACAGTTCACGCCAGGAGTCCCGCGCGTGGCACGACAAGTACACGTACCATGCCGGCGCGCGGGCCATACAAATGAATCTGGCTCTCACCGCCAGGCGAATGCGCCGGTTCTGGGGCGCGACCGTGGTCGATGGCTTTCAGGGCATGGAAGGCGAGGGGCCCCTGCGAGGGACCGCAGTCGACTCGCGGTTTGCGCTTGCTTCCACGGATTGCGTGGCGGCGGACCGTGTTGGTGTGGAGGCCATGGGGGTCGATCCGTCCTGGCCCGGCTACCTGCAATACTGCTGCGACATGGGGCTGGGTCAGTACGATCTCACGAAGATCGACCTCAGGGGCGGGGTCGCGATCGAAACGGTGAAGAGACCATACAGACTGCATCCGCGGCTGGACCGGCAACTGGAGTGGATGGGGGACCTGCCGCGGAAAGGCTGAGACGAACTCGCAGCCGGCCGGCGATAGGAGCGGAGCCGTGGGCGATCCTCGCCTTTGACTGTCCGGCCGGGAGAACACCGGCTTTGTTCACGGTTTGGACGCCATCCCGAGGGCGAGCCGGGCAGCCCTCTTCTGAGGCTCGCCGGCGGTGCTTGTCAGGACGGACTGATAGATCCGCTCCGCCGCCTGCCGGTTGCCGCTCGCGCGGAGTGTCCACGCCAACCGTATCCGGGCGATGTGCGCTTTGCGGCTCTCTTCGGCGTCGGAAGATCGTGTCGCTTCTTCAAGCGCAGTGTCGTGCGAGGGATCCGGAACATTCGCGAGACCGTCGAGCGCCGCGAGCCGGACCTCCAGTTGCGGATCCTTCGCGGCGGTCCGAAGCGCGGCCGCCGCCCGCGCTCCCTTTTTCTTCGCCAAGCTATTAACCACGCCCGAGCAGAAATCAGCACCGGGCTGGCCAAGGGCCGCGATCAAAGCGCTGGTTGCGCTCTCCGCCGGGTGGCATTCGAGCGAGCAGCGGGCCATCTCGCGTGCATCCAGGTCTTCAAGCGCCCGGTGGAGATACGGTACCGCCGTCTCGTCCGATATGTACCCGAGCAGGCGAGCGAGGTTGGCGCGTACCCGCGGCGGGTGGGCGTACGCCACGAATTGACTGGCCGCGGCGGCCAGAAACGGGTTGCCGGAAAATGACGTCGCCTGACGGTCGCGGGCCGGACCATCCTCTCCTGCCTCGGCGACCAACGCCTCGCCAAGGGCCGTAGCCAGAACCTTCTGTTCCTCCTCCCGGCCGGGGGCGCTGGCGTGCATCACCTCTTCCCAAAGGCATTGATAAGCGTAGTAGGCGATCACCGCATCGTCATCGTCCATCTGGCGGATCCATTGAAGAACCGCTGGATTGATGGATGGCATCTTCTTCCTCCCCATGCCGGGCCGCTTTGCTCCCTGGATTTCACAGCCTCCATGGCGCGCGGAATGACTTGTCGGCCAGCATGTTCGCCGCCGTGTCTCCCTTGAATTCCTCTTTGGAAGGATCCCACTCCAGCGAGCGGCCCAACCGCATCGCAATGTTGCCCAAGTGGCAGACCGAGGCGGAACGATGGCCGGCCTCGACGCCGGCACGGCACTGCTTCCGGGTCTTGATGCAGTCCAGCCAGTCGTTATGATGCTCGTCCGTGCCGGGGATCTCTTCGTTACGGTTCCGCTCGTCGAAGGTCCGGGTGTCCAGTTCCGGGACGGGCTCGTTCAGGATCTCGGGGTCCGAGGCCTCCAGCAGGAGGCGGCTCACGAAGATCGAGCCGCCGGTTCCTTGGAGGCGGACGCCGTTGCCGCCCTCATTCTCGCAGACCACTTCGACGCCGTTGGGGTAATGGTAATGAACCTCCAGATAGTTCGCGTAGTCGTACGGGCCCGCCTTGTTGAAGCCCCCGCGCCCCTCGATCCTCACCGGTCCGGATTCATCCATGCCGAGAGTCCACTGGGCGATGTCGTTGTGGTGGGCGCCCCAGTCCGTGAGCCGTCCGCCGGAGTGATCGGAGTGGTAGCGGAACTCAAAATGGCAGCGGTTTGGCGAGTAGGGGTGGTAGGGAGCGGGTCCCAGCCAGGCGTCAAAGTCCAGTCCGGGCGGCGGCGTCTGCTCGGGCTGCCACTCCCCGGGATGGATGAACGCCCCGGACGTCGTTCCCGGGTTGCCGAGGTGCGTGGTGATCCTCACCAGGCGGCCGATCCGGTTGTTTCGCACCAGCGCGACGGCCCGCCGGAATCGCCAGTCCGAGCGCTGCTGGCTGCCGACCTGGAACACCGTCCCGTACTGTTTGGCGACGTTGACAACCCGTCTACCCTCTGCGATGAAGAGCGTCAACGGCTTTTCGCAGTACACATCTTTGCCGGCCTCCATGGCTTGGATGGCGATGATCGAGTGCCAGTGGTCCGGAGTTGAAATCACGACGCCGTCGATATCCTTCCTTTCGAGCAGGCGGCGGAAATCGTAAAACACGAGCGGCTTCGACTGCTTTGTCCGGAGCACAATCCCGGCCGCCAGATCGGCATGCCGCTGATCGACGTCGCAGATGGCGGTTATCTCCACGCCGGGATTGGCCAACAGGAATCTTAGGTGGTGGTCGCGGCCTCTCACGCCGACACCGATCAGACCGAGGGTCACCCGATCGCTCGGCGCCGCCGCGGCCTGGGCAGGCGCCGGACCGTAACGTGGTGAGGCCGGCGCGGCGCCTGCGGCGAGCGCGCCGCCGGCGGATCTCTTCAGGAAGCTTCTTCGGCCCATGAAATCTCGCGTCATACCCTGCACCTCGCGAGGAGTCCCCCTGGCCCGGCTTGACCTCCGTCGGCGCCGGGCCGCTGCCAGGGTTGCCGCGGGGCAAGCCCGGACGATTCCAAGCATATATCAGTCTGGCTTGATCGGGCCCTCGCGCTCCGTGGGTCGTCGAGCCGCGCTCAGGGGATCGTATGGCTCCGCTACTTGTCGCCGGGGAACGCTTGCCGTTCCCGGCAGCCCGAGGTCCACCCTGAAGCGCCTTGCCGCGTCGCTTCCATAGCCCCGTCCGGGAGCGGGCAGGATGCAAGATCAGACGTCCAGACGTCAGCGAGGAGAGTTGCAAATTGCAACAGTCCGCGCTATCGTTGAATGTGAATTCCATTGAATCAGACCCCATTCTCGATTCCATCAACGAAGGTGTGTTTACAG
>CAYRPT010000005.1:11335-17987 GCA_964425895.1 uncultured Solibacteraceae bacterium
CGCATATCATCCTTCAACCGTGCTGCCGAGCGCATTACCGGAGTTCGACAGTCCGATGCTCTGGGCCGTCCGTGCTGGGAAGTGTTTCGGGCTAGCATCTGCGAGCGCTCTTGCGCCCTGCGTCGAACGTTATCCAGCGGCAAGCCGGTCGTTGGCGCAACCGCACAGATCATCAACGCCTCGGGCGAAAGCATACCGGTTCGCCTGTCGACGGCCCTCCTGAAAGATGCCGGCGGTGTCATCGGGGGAGTGGAGACTTTCCAGGATCTCCGCCAGATCGAGCAGCTACGAAAGGAAATTCAATCCCGGTATTCGTTTGAGGACATCGTTGGCCGCAGCCCGGCGATGAAAAGCCTCTTCGAGATCCTTCCGGACATCGCTGACAGCAATAGCACGGTGCTGATTGAAGGGGGCAGCGGGACCGGCAAGGAGCTCTTTGCCCGCGCGATTCACAACCTCTCGCCGCGCAAGAGGGGGCCCTTCGTGGCGATCAACTGTGGCGCGCTGCCTGACGCTCTGCTGGAATCAGAACTGTTCGGGCACAAGGCTGGCGCATTCACCGACGCCCGCCGGGACAAGCCCGGAAGATTTCAATTGGCCAATGGCGGTACTATCTTCCTGGACGAAATCGGGGACGTGTCGCCAGCGATGCAGGCGCGCCTCCTACGTGTGCTGCAGGAGCGGGTATGTGAACCACTCGGCGGCACCGCGCCGCTGCCCGTGAACGTACGGGTGGTCGCTGCCACCAACAAAGATCTGGCCGGTCTTATCCGGGAAGGGAAATTCCGTGAGGACCTCTACTATCGGGTGCGAGTAATCCATTTGCGGCTGCCGGATTTGCGGGAGCGCCGCGAAGATATCCCGCTGCTGGTTGCCCATCTCGTCGCCAAGTACAACAGAATCGAGGGCAAAGACATCGCAGGGGTTTCCGACGCCGTGATGGCGCGGCTCATGGGACATGACTTCCCTGGTAACGTACGGGAGCTGGAGAATATCGTCCAGCATGCTTTCGTGTTGTGCCGGGGCGGCTTGATTGACGTGCATCACCTTCCTCCGGAACTGGCGCCGAAGGCGCCCATGGACTCTGCCAGCGGAGCGTTGAGCATTCGCGCGATGGAAAGAGATCTCATCGGGGCCGCCCTGCGAAGACACGGCGGCCATCGCTCGCGCACGGCGGCCGAGTTGGGTATTAACCCGAGTACGCTGTACCGGAAAATGAAGTCGCTTGGAATCGGTGAGGCCTTGGGAACGGACCGGAAACGCGCCCGCCGGCGGGTTTGACCGCATCGCGCATTCCAGCGGCGCAATCGTTCAGCGGCCCGGGCCAAAAGCCGATCCGCGTGGGCGGGTTTCTTGCCGCCGCCTGGTCACTCGGCCCATAGAGAGCTGACCGGGTTGGCGAGCGAAGCTTTTCGGGCCGGGATCGTTCCGAAGACGAGGCCGATCGCTGCCGAGGACGCGACCGCCAACGACACCGCTGCCGGCGCCACGACTGCGTTCCAGGAAGCCAGAGAAGCAAGAACCCAAACGCCCGCAATACCGGCCGCGGCCCCCGCGACGCCGCCGGCCACGCTGAGGATCATTGCTTCCAGTAGAAACTGAACGAGGATGTCCCGCCGCCGCGCGCCCAGGGCGCGGCGCAGCCCGATTTCCCGGATCCGCTCTCGCACTGACATCAGCATCACGGCCAGAATGCCCACGCCGCCCACCACCAGAGAAAGCGACGCCACACTCACGGTCAGCGTAAAGAACGTGCGCTGGGTCTCACGCTGGGCCCGCAGCAACTCCGCCTGGCTCTGAATCGTGAAATCATCCGCTTCGCCCTCGCGGCGATGATGACGTTCCCGCAGGATCTGACGCACGCGCACGCCGCACTCGTCCACCAGGTCTTCCGAACGTGCCTGGACATAGATATTGTTCAGGTAAATCACGTTGAATACGCGGCGGAGGGCGGTCCGCAGCGGAACCAGAATCTGATCGTCCTGGTCAACGCCATTTGCATCGACACCGGCGGGCGCCAGTGCGCCGATCACTTCGAGCGGTACCCGGCCAACCCGGATCCGCTGGCCGATCGGATCGGCGCCGCCAAACAACTCGCGAACCAGCGTCTGGCCGACAACGGCCACGCGCCGGGATGCCCGGTGGTCCTGCTCGTCGAACAGAACGCCACTTTGCAGGCGAAGATTCCGGATCGCCAGGAACTCCGGAGATGTGCCGACGATGTTCGTGTTGAGGCCGATTTCCGCGAACTTGACCGGCATCTTCCGCGACTGAACGGGCGCCACCAGGGACACCAGATCACCCGCGCCGGCTTGAATGGCTTCGGCATCGCCAGGGAGAAGCGTGTTGGCCAATGCGGCCTGGCGCTGGCGGCCGGCCATCACGGCCACTTTGCCCGCCGTGACCGTAATGAGGTTCGTTCCCATGCCCCGGATACCTTCCAGAACCTTCTGTTCCGACCCCTTGCCGACGGCCGCCATCACGGTGACCGTGGCGACACCGACAACGATTCCCAGTACCGAAAGTACGGTCCGCAGCTTGTGCGCCCATAGCATCTCGATCGAAACTTTCAGCCCGCGGCTCCACCTCATAGGGTCGCCCCAAGGATCGCTAGCGCAGCGCTTCCACCGGGTGAAGGCCGGCTGCCCGGCGGGCCGGCAGAAGTCCGAAGACCAAACCGACAAGCAGGGAGAGCGCCAGAGACACGGCGACAGGTTCCCAGGAGATCACAATCGGCTGGGTGTTCAACGAACGCACGGCCAGGGCGACGCCAACTCCTGTCGCGAGGCCAACGAGACCTCCGCTGACGGTTAGCAACACGGATTCGAACAGGAATTGCAGCAACACGTCGCGCCGCCGCCCACCCAACGCCCGGCGCAGACCGATTTCACGACGGCGCTCGGTGACCGAGAGCAGCATGAGGTTCATCAGGACAATGCCCCCCACGACAAGGGAGAGAATCGTGACGGCCAGCAGCACTTTGTTGAGTGTTCCGGCCACCAACTGGCTGAGTCCGGCAATCACATCGGGCGTCACCACGCGGAAGTCGTCCAATTCCGGCGGTTGAATTTGGTGACGCTCTCGAATAAGGGTCCGGACCTCGTCGGCGATCCGGTGTACATCCGCCGCTTTCATCGTGGTGATCCGCACATGTGTCAGACCCACGGTGTTGAATGTCCGCCGCATCGCGGTAGTGATGGGGATGATGATGCGGTCATCCATGTCGCCCCCCGCCGGGCTGGCGCCCTTGGCGGGCAGCACGCCCTTCACGGTGAAGTTGGCGTTGTTGATCCGGATCGTCTCTCCGATGGGGTTGGCGCCCTGGAATAACTCGTCTACAACCGTTCTTCCCAAGACTGCCACCCGGATCATGCCGGCCAGTTCCTGTTCGCTGAAGAACTCCCCATCCTCGACATACCAGTCCCAGGACTCCTGGAAATTGCCGCTGGCGCCAATCACCGTCACCTCGCTGGCCTGATCACGGTAGTTCACCACGATCCTGGGGCGCATTGCCTGCACGCAAACCATGCGAATACCGGGGATCTGCGTTTCCACCGCCTCGGCGTCATTCAGGGTCATCGTGACGACGCTCGGATCGGGCCCCGGTACATTCCTGCCGCCGCCGGCAAACAACATGATCGTGGCGGGGCCAAAGGTCTGAACTCGCTGCATGACTTTGCGGTTGGCGCCCTGGGCCATACCCACGACCACTGTGAGGGCTGCTATGCCGACGATGATTCCCAGCATCACCAGAAACGAACGGGTCTTGTTGCGGCCCAGCGCCGCCGTGGATTGTTTCAACAGGCGCCACTGCCTCACTGGATGCCTCCTTCCCTCGCGCTGGCCAGCTCCTGCTCCGCGTCGAGCGGTCTCGCGGGCCGGACTTCCGACTGAATCCGGCCGCCTTGCAGAATCAATACCCGGCTGGAGTGATCGGCGATTGCCTTGTCGTGGGTAATTATCACCACCGTCCGCCCCTCCCGGTTGAGTTTCTGGAGTATCGAAATGATCTCGAGTCCGCTGATACGGTCGAGATTTCCGGTGGGCTCGTCGGCGAGGATGAGCGCCGGGTCGGCGATGAGCGCGCGGGCAATCGCCACACGTTGCTGCTGGCCTCCGGACAACTGGTTCGGCCGGTAATGAAGACGGTCCCCCAGTCCGACGGCCTTCAGGGCGGCGGTTCCCCGGCTGGTAGCGTTGCTCGGATACTGCTCGGCGTATATCAACGGCAGCAGCACGTTATCCAGAGCCGATGCCCGGTCCAGCAGATGGAACTGCTGAAACACAAACCCGATCTTCTGGTTGCGGATTGCCGAAATGGTGTCGTCGTCGTGCTGAAAAACGTCCATTCCATCCAGCCGATAAGTTCCACCGGTCGGCGTGTCGAGACAGCCGAGAATGTTCATCAGCGTGGTCTTGCCGGTGCCCGATGCACCCATAATGGCGACAAACTCCCCGCGGGCAACCTGGAAATTCACACCGGTGAGGACACGAGTCTCCACCGGCCCGGCACGATAGCTTTTTGCAATGTCAACAAGTTCCAACATGGCGGCTAAGAGCCTCCGTTCGTCAGTGGTGGTCTGCGAATCAAAACCTGGTCGCCTTCCTGCAATCCATTGAGGATCTCGACCCATCGCGAGTCCTTCCAGCCCACGCGGACGGTCTGGAGGGCCGGCCGGCCGTCGCGGGCAACATAAACCACGGATTGCCCCTGTTCCCGCGTGACCGCCTGAAGAGGAACGGTGAGCACGTTCTCGCGGGCGTCCAGCGTAATGATCACGTTGGTTGTCATCTCCGGCCGGAGATCCCCGGTGAGCGGTTCTTCGATCGTAAGAACGACATCGTAGTAAACGACGTTGTCCATGAGGATGGCCTTCGGATAGATTGCCTGTACCATGGCGTGGAAATCGCGATCCGGGAACGAATCCACGGTGAAAGTCGCTTTTTGGCCCACGCGGATCTTCCCGATGTCGGTCTCGTCGACGAACGCGTCCACTTGCAGCCGGCCGAGGTCGATGATCGTCACGAAGGTTGGCGAGTTCAGGCCCGCGGCGACCGTTTCGCCCTCTTGCGTGGAGATCGAGCTCACAATTCCCGAGATAGGCGCGCGGATGGTGGCGTAGGAAACCTGGGCTTCAATCACCTCCACGGCCGCTTCCGCCTGTTCCAACCCGGCTTTTGCGGCCCGAAGATCCTCGACGTGCCGCTGCCTCGCCAACTCGAATTCACGGCGGGCCGAGACCACGCGCGCCTCGCTGACGTCACGTTCCTTGCGTGCTGCGTCCACTACCTGCCGGGCAGCCAGCCCGCGCCCGAGCAGCGCGCTCTCGCGCTCGAATTCGATGCGCGCCAGCTCCGCCGTCGCTTCGGCGTCGCGGAGAGCGGCCTCCGCTTTCTGTATCTCCCTTGGCCGGAGACTCTCGACCGAGGACAGCCGGGCTTCGGCGATCTTCAATTCCGCGCGCCGTTGGGCGAGTAACGCCTCCTGATCCTCGCGCTCCAGTTCGGCGATCACTTGTCTTGCCCGCACCACGTCGCCGATGTTGGCGTGCAGACGCTGTACGGTGCCAGAGACGCGGGATCCAACGCGCACCTCGGCTCCCACCTTGGCATTGATCTTCCCGACTGCCGCGACGCTCGATACCAGGTTTCTTCGCTCGACCGGAATCCAATCGCCCTCGTAGACCAGTTGGGGATTCCGGCGCCCCAGCAGCCACCAGCCTCCGCCGGCGACGATCACGACAGCGAGACCAAAGGCCGCAATCCATCCGAATTTCATAGAGTTACCTCGCTTCCGTTTCTGGACGCGGGCACTTGTCGGAGCCTGACGAACGGCGTACCCGTCCCCTCAGGGCGTCATCGATCACGATGTTGTTGGCGGCCAGGGTGCGGCCCGTTGCCCGGTCGAGCTCGATCAGCGCATTGGTGTGGGCGCTCAATGCGGCGATCTCCGAGGAGCGCGCCTGGGCAAGGTCCCGCTGAGCCTGGATCACGAAAAACGTCGTCGACACGCCAAGCTCATAGCGGTCTTGCTCGGCTCGGAGGGTTCTTTCCTGGAATTCGCGAAATTCGGCCGCCGAACGATAGCGGGCGCGGGCCTGTTCGAGTGCCACAACCGCATCGTCCACTTCTGCCTCGATACTCTTCTCCAGTTGCCGCCGTTGGATCTCTTGCTGCCGCAAGAGAAGTTGATCGCGTTCCATTTCCGCACGAGCACCGCGGTTCCGTAGAGGGATAGTAAGTTGGAATCCGACTGCGTAGTCCGGGAAGTTCCGGGCGAGGATCTGGGACAGGACCGTGCCATAGCCACCGAGGAAAAAGGGATCTACGCTGGACGGATCGCGGGGAGCAGGCGGCGCCGACGAACCCGGAAAGGAGACCGGGAGGGGGTTCACCGCTCCGGCCAAGGCGTTGTTCCTCATGCTGGCGACCAAGTCGAGTGATGGCAGCAGGGCGCTCTTGGCGCCTTGAAGCGCCAGTTTCGAGTTCTCGAGCTCAAGCCTTGCTTGGGCGATCTCAGGACGGGATGTCGATCAATCGCGCGACGGCTTCGTTCAGGTCGCCCATGGAAAGGCTGTAACATGCAGCGGTTTCCACAAGGCTGCCCAGAATGGCCAGGCAGGTATGGGCATGGCGGCGGCGATTCATGGTT
>CAYRPT010000006.1:0-17398 GCA_964425895.1 uncultured Solibacteraceae bacterium
AATCGGACTATGTTGCGAGCCTGCTGTACGGCCCTTCTCTTGGTCTCGACGTTCGCATCCGCACAGGAGCCCAGGAGGCCGTTCGACGTTCGCGCGATGCTCGAGTTGCAGCGGATCAGCGATCCGGCGCTGTCGCCGGACGGCGCCCTGGTCGCTTTCGTCGTTCAAACCGTCGACCTGGAGGGGAACTCCAAACCGCAGCAAATTTACACCGTGCCGGTCAGCGGAGGAAACCCGCGGCGCATCACATGGACTGGCACGGCGAACTTCCGTCCACGCTGGTCGCCGGATTCACGGCGTATCTCTTTCGTTTCGAATCGGAGCGGATCCAATCAGCTTTGGATGATGGGCGCCGACGGGTCGAACCCGCAACAGGTGACGGATCTCGCCTCCGAGGCGGACGGCGTCCTCTGGGCGGGGGATGGCGAGACGCTGATCTTCACGAGTGAGGTGTACGCGGACTGCCCGGATGCCGCCTGCAACGCCGCCCGTCTCGAGAAGGAAAGGGAAAGCAAGATCAAGGCCCGCCTGTACGAGAACCTGCTTTACCGGCACTGGGACCACTGGCGGACGGGACGAGTAACGCATATCCTGGCGGCGCCGTTGAACGGCGGCCCGGTCCGGGACCTGACACCAGGACCCCAGGATGCGCCTCCGTTTTCGCTCGGCGGAGCCGACGGCTACGCCGTTTCTCCCGACGGCCGGGAGCTTTGCTTCGTACGAAAACCGGACGCGAATCCGGCGGTTCACACCAACACGGAGCTTTATGCGGCGCCGGTGGACGGGAGCGCCGAGCCGGTGCGATTGACGAACATGCCGGGCGCGGACAGCTCACCCCAGTATTCCCCGGACGGTGCGTTCCTGGCGTTTCTTTCGCAGATGCGAGGCAGCTACGAGAGTGATAAGTGGCGGCTGGCGGTGATGCGGCGGGTTGCACTGGAGGAGAAACCGGAGGCAACACCGCCTTCGGAGCAGACACCGGGTGCCGAGGAGGAGAAGCCGTCATGGCGTTGGGACCCGGAGTCGGTCACCTATCTGACGGACGCGCTCGACCGGCCGGTCACCGGTTTCACATGGTTCCCGGACTCGAAGCGCCTCGCCTTTACGACCGAGGACCGGGGACGCAGCGCCATTCAGATGATGGCCGTAGCGGGCGGCGCGGCGCGCGTGGTGCTTCCAGGCTCCAGCACCGCCGGCGACATGCAGTTCACGCCGGATGGCCGCACGATGGTGTACACCGCGCAAACCGGAGCGCACCCGGTGGACTTGTACGCGGCGTCAGCGGCGGGCGGCGCGCCGGTGGCGCTCACGCGGCTGAACGACGCTGTCCTCGAGCGATTCGAGTTGACGCCCTTCGAGGACTTCCACGTGGAGGGCGCGGGGCAGACGCCGGTGCACGGCTTTCTGGTGAAACCTCCGGGTTTTGATGCTTCGCGGCGCTATCCCGTGCTGTTCCTGATCCACGGCGGACCACAAGGGGCGTGGGGAGAATCGTGGAGCTACCGCTGGAACGCCCAGGTGTTCGCCGCCGCCGGCTATGTCGTCGTGATGCCCAATCCGCGCGGCTCGACGGGCTACGGGCAGAAGTTCACCGACGAGATTAACGCCGACTGGGGTGGGAAGGTCTTTCAGGATCTGATGGCGGCGGTCGATTACGCTTCGGCCCTGCCGTATGTCCTCCCGGACCGGATGGCCGCGGCCGGTGGATCTTACGGCGGCTATATGGTGAATTGGATGCTCGGCCACACGCAGCGCTTCCAGGCGCTGGTTTCTCATGCCGGCATCTTCGATCTCACGAGCTTCGCCCTGGAGACCGAAGAGTTGTGGTTTCCGATCTGGGACATGCAAGGAATGCCGTGGGAGAATCCGGCAACATACCAGCGGTGGTCGCCGAGCCGGTTCGTTACGGATTTCTTCACCCCGACTCTGGTGATCCACGGCGAACGGGACTACCGGGTGCCGTACGGCCAGGGGCTTCAGCTTTTCACCGCACTGAAGCTGCAAGATGTGCCCGCGAAGCTGCTGCTTTTCCCCGACGAAGGACACTGGATTCAGAAGCCCCAGAACACCGTTCTGTGGTATGAGACGTTCCTGGACTGGATTGATCGCTGGTTGAAGCGCGAGGGGCAGCAGGTGACCGCCGGGCAGTAGCCGTTTTGCGTACGCCCCCGCTGGAGGAGGTCAACATGAGAAAAGGCTCCTTGGCCGGAGCGGCGGCGCTCGCGTTATCGCTCGCCCCGATTTCGGCCGAAACCCATCGGTTCTCGCCCACGGTGTTCCACAACACGTTTTCCTCGGCGCATCAACCGGTGCTTCGAATCCGACCGGGCGATACCGTGATCACCTGGACCATCGATGCGCGCGGTTTCGACCGGGACAACAAGCAGGTGGGTGAGCGGCCCAATCCCCAGACGGGCCCTTTCTATGTCGAAGGGGCCGAACCCGGAGATACGCTGGTGGTGTCGCTGGTAAGGATTGAGCCGAATCGGGCCACAGCGTGGTCCAGCAGCCTGCTGGCTCCTTACGCGGCTGATCCGGACTTCCTGCGGTTTGAGGGGGAGCGGAAGCAGACCACCGAGACCTGGCGCATCGACCGGACGAAGGGGGTGGCGCGGATCGAGTCCGCTGCGATCCGGCCCCCGGCGATCGAAGTTCCGCTGCGTGCGATGTTGGGCTGTGTCGCGACCGCGCCGGACCGCAAGGAGGCCGTGCCGACGAGCACGCCCGACCGGTTCGGCGGCAACATGGACTACAACGGCATGGTGGCCGGCGTGAAGCTGATGCTGCCGGTCTACGAGCGGGGCGCCCTGCTGTTCGTCGGCGACGGCCACGCCCGTCAGGGAGACGGCGAGGTGGTCGGGAACGCGCTCGAGACCTCGATGGACGTGGAGTTCACCGTGGACCTCATCAAGAGCAAGAAGATCGGTTGGCCGCGGCTGGACAACGGCGAGTTCCTCATCGCTTTGGGCAGCGCGCGGCCGTTGCTCCAGGCGCTCCAGCACGCCACGACGGAACTCCAGCGATGGTTGATGGCGGACTACGGGTTCGACGAGCGGGGATCGTCGCTGCTGTTCGGACACGCGATCGAGTACGACATTGCCAATGTCGTCGATCCGCACTTCACCGTAGCGGCGAAGATCGCGAAGAAATATCTGCCGCGGGAAAGACGGCAACGGGTGGAAGTCTGAATCAATGGCCGGATCGGCATGGCCCGGCGTTCGACGGCGCGGCACGCTTCGACACGAGCGGTTCGCGAAGGCGGGCGTTGGGCGCGCGCGTGCTTCCAAACACGAAGGGAGGAGGGTAGCCATGGCCGCACTTCGCGGATTCCAGGGGATGGCGGGGCTGCTCGCGGTCGCGGGTTGCCTATGGGCCGGCGCGGCGATGGCGGAGCGCCCTCGCGTCCTGATCTCGACTGACCTGGGGGGCGATCCCGACGACATCCAGTCGCTGTACCGGCTGCTCCATTACTCCGACCTGCTGGAGATTGAGGGAATCGTATCTTCGCCGGGACCGGGGGCGGAGAACAGCGCGGACAAGATCCGGCGCTGGATTCGGGAAATCCGGATCGAGCAGATGCGCGCGAACGGATATCCCGAGCTCATTACGGAGGAACGCGCGTTGTCGCTGGTGAAGCAGGGCCAGGTGCGGCCCGGCGCGCCGTCTGCCGGCCGGCGCACCGCAGGTTCCGACTGGATCATCGCACGGGCGCGGGCCGCTGACCCCTCGGGGCGAGGCCGGATCCTCTGGGTGCTTGCCTGGGGCTCGCTGACGGACGTCGCCCAAGCGCTCGACGACGAACCCGCGATCCATTCCCGCATTCGGATCTACTACATAGGCTCGAGCAACACCCAGGCCGATCCGGCCAGCCGCGATTATGTCTTCGAAGGCCTGAAGGACCGGTGGCCCCGGCTGTGGTGGATCGAGAACGGACTCCTGCCGCGGTTGCGGCACGACACATTTCGCGGCGTTTACCAAGGGGGCGAGCAGTCGGGGGAATGGGGCAACCAGGAATTCGTCAGGGTCAACATTCGGGGCCACGGACCCGAGGCCGGTGACGCCTTCCCGCTCGCCGAGTGGCCGAAAGGAACGCTGAAGGAGGGCGACTCACCCTCCATGCTGTACCTCCTTTCCCCGCTGTTAGCCGGCGTGGGCGATGTGGATGATCCGACGGCGGAGAGCTGGGGCGGCCGCTTCCGCCACTATGACCGTGGCGCCTACCCGAACTACTATGTCGATCTGGAGGCCCCGGCGGCCGCGTGCCAAGCCACGATCAGCCGCTGGCGGGTGGACTTCCTGCGGGACTGGAAGCAGCGTTGGGACCGGTACGAGACGCCGCGCGAGGCGCGGTGAGGGCCTGGTTCGATTGGCGAACCTTCTCCCAGTGTTCCTGCCAGCCGGCTATTCTCCCCTCAACAAGCGGAGTGCACCTCGTAATCGGGTGCCGGAGACGCACGCCCGCGCGCGCGAAGACGGAGTCAACTGACCCGACGAGCGGCGCTACCCCAGCAGATTCTTCAGAGCGGGGCCGAGGTCGGGGTAGAGGAACCGGTAGCCGGCTTTCTCCGCAGCCCGAGGGTAGATGCGCTGGCTGGCGAGCAGGATCTGCGCCATATCCCCAAACAGTAGCTTCAGGCCGAACTCCGGCACGGTGAAAAGCGCCGGACGGCGAATCGTGCGGGCGAGAGTCCGCGTGAACTGAGCGTTCCGGACGGGCGACGGCGCGACGGCGTTGACAACGCCGCGGAGTTGCGGGTCCTCCACCGCGTGAAGAATGAGGCCGGCGAGGTCGGCCAGGTGGATCCACGACATCCACTGCCGCCCGCTGCCCAGCATGCCGCCGAGGAACATGCGGAACGGGGGCAGCATCTGATCGAGCGCGCCTCCGCCCACGCCGAGGACCACGCCGATGCGGAGCATCACCGTGCGGATGCCCATTTCAGCGGCCCTGGACGTCTCCGCCTCCCACTCGCGGCAGACGTCGGCGAGGAAGCCCTCGCCGGGCGGCGAGTCCTCGGTAAGCTCTTCCTCACCCCGGTCGCCATAGATGCCCACCGCGGAAGCGGCCACCAGGGCGGACGGCTTCCGATCGAGCTTTCCGATGGCTGAGACGAGTTTGCGCGTCCCCTCCACACGGCTGGACCGGATACGGCGCCGAATCTCCGGGGTCCAGCGCTGGGAAACAGGCTCTCCGGCAAGGTGGATCACCACGTCAGAGCCTGCGAGGCTGTTGGGAGGCGGCTCACTGCGTTCGGCCTCCCACAGGAACAGTTCCACTTCCGGGGGGATGCCGGTTCGCGGCGAGCGGCCGAGAATCGAGATTTGGAAACCGCGTTCACGGAGCAGTCCGAGGATCGCTTTGCCAACGAACCCGGTGCCGCCGGTAACGGTGACGTTCATGCCCCTGCCCTATTGTATGCGATACGGATCTTTTCCCATCCGCTCCAGGTACTGGATTTCCTTAATGTAGGATTCGACATCCGTCTTGCGCTTCATCCCATCGAGGGACATGTAGCGGACAGTGCCAAAAATCGGACGTTCCGCCCACGGCCGGTCGTGCAGACCGAGGCACCACAGAACGCCCGTGTAGGTGTTCGGATCGCGGCCGTCGAGCGCGTACTTGTCGTGCAGGTAGACCATAACATCGACGGCCTCCTGATGACTACGAGCCCATTCAATAATCTTCTTGCCCCAGTACATGCGGTAGTAGCCGTGGATTTTGCCTCGGAGCCGCATCTCGTTCTGGGTGGCGTTCCATAGCGAATCGTGGGTAGCGGCGTTTTCGAACTGTTCGCGGCTATAGCAGGGGTCGCGCCGGTCGCGGTCGTGGGCACGAAGGGAGCGGAGGGCCCACTCCGGGAGATTGTCGAGGCTGGCGGGGTCGGGGGAGTGGCGGGTAAAGTTGAACGCCAGTTCCCGGCGGACGATCAGCTCCTCCAGAAACTCCTCGGTGGCGATGCCGTGGGCTTCGCCGTAGCTCCTGACCGCCAGAGCGACTTCCAGAGCGCCGATGAATCCGTAACGGAGATAGGGGCTGAGTCCAGAAGTGGCGTGGTTGGAGGGGTTGTTGCGCTCGGCGCCGTAGCGGCGGAGGTTGTGTTCGAGGAAGTACTCCAGGCGCAGGAGGGCAGCGTTTCGACCCCCACGGAACGAGAGCGAGGGGCCGACGCTCTGGTCGATGTCGCAGCCGGCCGCCAGGTCCGCCGCGTTTCGGGCATCCACCGGGGTGTGGAATACAGGCGATGGTCCCTGCCAGCGGCACCGCACTTCGGGAATCTCGAACGGCCGCAGGTAGTCTGGGAGCAACTTCCGGATCCTAGGGCGGATTGTATAGGCGGCGTATTCCCGGCGCTCGAAACAACCCATGGGGACCACGCAAGCGGAGTCAACGGCGTAGCAGGCGACGTTGAGGCGCGCCGGGACGCGGGCGTTGTGATACCGCGCCAGGAATGTCGGATAATCATCGGTCACCACGGCCGCGGCATCCTCCGCCAAACGATAGAAGACGTTGTTCGGGCCGTTCCGACGCCGTTTCAGATAAAAGCAGTAGCCAAGGCCCAACTGCTTGAGTCGCTGTTCCATCTCCGGGACGTTTTCGAGGAGGAAGGTGAAGACGCGGTTGGTGGCGAGTGGAAAGTCGCAGGTCAATCCCTCATAGACGAGAACAGGCAGACCGCACCGGTTGGCGATTTCGATCGTGAAAGCGAGCCCGTGGTTGGCGTCCGCCCGGCGGCTGGTCTGCGCCCAATAGAGGACGTATCGGGCGCCTGGCCGCTCCGGTTGGCCGTTCAGCTTGCGAACGCGTGGGCCCATGTTTGCCTTTTTTGAGATGACGCGAATAAGGGGGCGGCTACAATAGTAGCAATCGCATGAACCGAGCCTGGAACCGGGCCAAGCTTCTCCTGGGGTATATTACGCGGCGCGAGAAGCTGGGTGGCTTGCCGGTGGAGTACATCGTCGAGACGACGGCCAAGTGCAATCTGTACTGCCCGATGTGTCCGCGCGAGACTCACCGGCAGCCGAAGGAGGACATGGCCGAGGAGATCTTCTCAAGGCTGGTGCGCGAGGCGGGCGGCAGCGCCGAACACATGATGCTGATCGGCCTCGGCGAGCCGTTTCTCGATCCCGCGATCTTCGATCGCATCGAGTACTGCGACCGCCACGGGATTTTCACGCTACTGTCGACCAACGGGACCTTGCTCGACGAAGCCACCTGCGCCCGTTTGCTGGCGAGCCCCCTCGAGCACATCACACTCAGCTTCGACGGAGCCACGAAGGAAACCTTTGAGCACTACCGCAAGGGCGCCCGGTTCGAGAAGGTTCGGGACAACTTCCTCCGCCTGGCGCGCATGAAGCACGAACGGGGCGCCAGGTTGCAGATCGTCGTGCAGATGGTGCTCATGGACGGCACGCGCGCGGAGGCCGAGGACTTCGTGAGGTTTTGGCGGGCTGCGCCGGGAGTCGACCAGGTTCGGCTGAAGGAGGACGAAACCGACGTGCTCCAGCCGGACGCGCGACACGAAGCCGGTGATCTCCGGCATCCCTGCCATTACCTCTGGCGCGGGCCGATGTACGTAAAGCACGACGGGGACGTTTATCCCTGCTGCCAGAGCTACATGCTGAACGGACAGCCGGTGGGCCGCATCGGCGCCCGGCCGCTGCGCGAGATCTGGAACTCGACGGAGATGCGCCGGATGCGCCGATTGCATGCCGCGGGCCGGGCCGGTGAGATCGACATCTGCGCCCGCTGTCTGACAACCATTCCTCATCCCCTGCTGGTCGTCGGCAGCCTTATGCTGCATGGACGATGGGTGCGGAAGTTGCTCCCGTTGGTGGAACGGTTCACTTATTCCTCAAAGCGCCGGCTGCGCCTGCTGACACCTCCCCGGCGCACAGGAAACCAATCGGAACTTGTACAGGTGGGCGCGCGGCAACCGGACGAGCCACACCGGTAGCCGGCGGATTCACCGGCGGGATTTCGGCGGCCGCCCTCAGGACAGCGTCACGTTGCGGGCCAACAGCACGGCGGGCACGGCGCGGAGCTCTTGGAGGGCCTCTTCCGGCACCAGACCGTCGGTCTCGACGACGGCCACGGCGCGAAGGATCTCGCCGGGCACGGCCGGTGTTTCTTCGCGGCCCAGAGAGAAGTTGGCGATGTTGATGCCGTTCCGGCCAAGGATCGTCCCGATCTGTCCGATGACGCCGGGGACATCCTTGTTCTTCATGTACATCAAGTTGCCGCGCAGAGTGGCCTCCAGGTAGATGCCGTCGATCTGGAGCAGGCGGGGCTTGTCAAGCACGATGGAGCCCTCGACGACGGTCATTCCCTTGTCGGTTTCGAGCTCGAGGCGGATGGAGTCCGTGTATCCGCTTCGCCCGTCGTGCCGTTCGGCAACGCTCAGGCCCCGCTGTTGGGCAATCTGCATGGAATTGACGACATTGACGCGCTGCGAGAGATAGCTGTTCAGCACGCCGGCGAGCCCGCCGTTGCGGATGAGGTTGGTGTTGCCGGCGCCGATCTCTCCCTGGTAGACGAGCCGGACGGTCTTTGGATTGCCCGGGGCCACT
Organism: uncultured Solibacteraceae bacterium; assembly: GCA_964425895.1. Classification (GTDB taxonomy): domain Bacteria; phylum Acidobacteriota; class Terriglobia; order Bryobacterales; family Bryobacteraceae; genus CAYRPT01. The sequence continues at coordinate 8,569 of CAYRPT010000006.1, forward strand.
TGGGCCGCGAAGGCGCCCAGCCTTTCCGCCAGGCCGATATAAGGGCCTACCTTCTTGTACTGTTCCGGCGATACGGCCGGCATGTTCACCGCGTTGATCGCCACGCCCTCGCGCAGGTACCGCACCATCTGCTCGGCGATCTGAATGCCGACGATCTCTTGTGCTTCGCCGGTCGAGCCGCCGATGTGCGGTGTCGCCACGAGGCTGTCGAGCTCAAGGAGCGGGCTGCCTGCGGGAGGCTCCGTGGAGAATACGTCGAGGCCGGCGCCAGCGACATGGCCCGACTTCATCGCTTCGGCGAGGGCCGTCTCATCGATAATCCCTCCCCGGGCGCAGTTCACAATCCGGACGCCTTTCTTCATCATCGCGAACTGCGCGGTGGAGATCATGTTGCGGGTCTCGGGGGTAAGGGCCACGTGCATCGAGATGTAGTCGCTCTCGGCTAGGAGCCGGTTGAGATCGACCAGTTCGACACTCATGTCGGCCGCCCATTGCGGGCTAACGTACGGGTCGGCGGCCAGGACCCTCATCTCGAAAGCGCGGGCACGACGCACGACCTCGCGGCCGATGCTGCCCAGCCCGATCACGCCCAAGGTCTTGTCGCGCAACTCAGAGCCGAGGAACTTCTTCTTTTCCCAGGCGCCCGAGCGGGTGGAAGCGCTGGCCTGGGGTATCGCCCTGGCCATCGAGAGCATCAGCGCGAGGGTGTGCTCGGCGACCGACACGGAGTTTCCGCCGGGCGTGTTCATCACCAGCACTCCGGCCGCGGTGGCGGCCTCCAGGTCGATGTTGTCGACGCCGATGCCGGCCCGGCCGACGGCGCGCAGACGCGGCGCCCTCTCGATGACGTCGCGCGGCACCTTGGCGGCGCTGCGCACCAGGAGGCCCTCGGCCTCGTCTAGGTGCGCGTGAAAACCTTGCGGGTCGGACAAGATGAGTTCGCAGTCCGCCTGCGCCCGGAGCATTTCGAGCGCCGCCGGCGCCAGCTTATCCGCTACCAGAATCTTCATAGGAACTCCTCCCCTAGCAACGTGCGTCTCCCGCGAACGGCCGGACCGGGGCCCGGCCCCGCGAGCGGGCCGGCGCTCAGGCCGCCGCTTCGGCGTACACCTTTTGCACCGCCGCCACGCCCTTGCCGAATTCGACCGGAAGGCCGGCGGCCGCAAGAATAATCTCCAGTTCGGCGACGACGGCGAACAGGTCGGGAAAGTCGAAGTAGCCGAGGTGCGCGATCCGGAAGATCTGCCCTTTCATGGTGCCCTGGCCGTTGGCGATGATGGCCCCGAACCGGTCCCGGAATCCCTTCACGATGACGCCGGAATCCATCCCTTCGGGCGCGCGCACCGCAGTGACCGATGCCCCCGGGCTGTCCGGGGCGAACAGCCGCAGCCCGAGCGCGGTGACCGCGTTTCGGGTCGCACGCGCCAGCAACTGGGCGTTGGCGATGATCTTGTCCATACCGAGGCTCTTCATGTACTGGAGCGCCGCGGCGAGGCTGAGCAGCAGCGCGGTGGACGGCGTCCAGCTCGATTGCCCGTTGAGGGCGTTCTCGGCCTCCTTCTTGATGCTGAAGTAGAAGTGCGGCAGGTCCGAGGTCTCCTCGTGCTTCCAAGCCTTCGGGCTGATGCTCATGAAGGCGAGTCCAGGAGGAATCATGAAGGCCTTCTGCGATCCCCCGATGACGATGTCCAGGCCCCAACCTTCGATGTCCAGAGGCATCGTCCCCAGGCCGGTGATCGCGTCGACCACGAGAACCGCTTCGGTGCCGGCGACGGCGCGGGCGATCGATTCGACATCATGAGCTACGCCGGTCGATGTCTCGGAGGCTTGCAGGAAGACCCCCCTGACGCCGGGTTTCCGCGCCTCGGCAATCACGTCGGCGGCCGGCACAGTCTGGCCGTACTCCGCCTTCACCACGGTGGCTTCCAGTCCGAAGGCCTTCGCAATCTGGACCCAGCGCTCGCCGAACTTGCCGGCGCACAGGATGACCACGCGATCGCCCTTACGGAAGAAATTGGATACCGAAGCTTCCATCGCACCGGTTCCGGATGCCACCAGCGGAACGACATCCCACGAAGTTCCCATAACTTCCTTGAGATCGCTGACGACGGCTTTGTAGACCGCGACGAAGTCCTGGGTCCGGTGGTGAATGTCGGCCGCCATCATGGCGTGCAGAGCGGGCGGGTACAGCGGCGTCGGACCGGGGGTCAGTAGTCGTGTTTTGCGGATATACATGGCTGAAATGAACCTACTAGAATAACAAACGGCATGCCGTTACTCGATACCATCCAGAAGGACATGGTGGCCGCCATGAAGGCCAAGGAGGAGGCGCGTCTGTCGGCCATCCGAATGATCAAGGCCGCGCTCAAGAAACACGAAGTCGACTCGATGAAGCCGCTGGACGCCGAATCGGAGATGCGCGTGCTGCAAACCCTCGTGAAACAGCGCCGCGACTCGATCGACATGTTCCGCCAGGGCGGCCGCGAGGATCTCGCTGCGAAAGAGGAAGCGGAGCTGGCCATCGTCCAGTCGTATATGCCCGCGGCCGCGACGGAAGCGGAGATGGCCGCGGCCATCGAGGCTGCCGTGGCCCAAACCGGGGCCTCTTCGATGAAAGACATGGGGACGGTGATGAAGGCGGCGCGGGACCAACTGGCAGGGCGGACCATCGACGGCAAGCTTCTGAGCGACAAGGTGAAGGCTCGGCTTTCGTAGTGTTCGTGTCCGGCGCTCAACGCGGCACCGGGGGCGCCGGGGAAGCGAACAGCGACCGCCACCAGGCGGCAGCGGCTCGCGCCCTGCCTCGCAACAGGCGGAGGAAACGCAGAGCCAGGAACGCGGCGGCGGCGGCACAGAGCAACACCAGCGCACCGGCCACCAACGGGTGTTTCCATACCAGCCACACACCGGCTGGCACGGCAACATCTCCGGCCAAGCTCATTATGGAATTCGAAACAGGTTCGGGGCTCTGATTCACAGCCAGCCGGACCGCGGCCTTTGTTGAATGGCTGGCCAGGGCTGCGCCGCCAGTCAACAAGCCAATGGCGAGGGCAGCCCCGGAACTGGTCTCGCCAAGGGTCGATATTCCGAGCCACGCGGCCCCCAAGGGCCGAACGAAGGTATGAACTGAGTCCCAGAGGGAGTCCACCCAGGGAATCTTATCGGCGATGAACTCGATGAGGAAGGCCAGGCCGGCCACTCCGATAATCCACCATGACGCCAGCACTTCCAGCCCTTGATACTCCTGGGGCAGGCGGATCCACTGGAGCCGGATTGCCAGCCCGAGGGTCAGGATCGTCGCGTAGAGACGGATACCGGCCAGAAATCCAAGCCCTGTCACTGTCCCGATGAGATGCAGGGTGTCCATCCGGTCAGAGGGAGTTGATGTAGGCTATCAGATCGTTGACCTTGCTGCGATCCAGCGTGGGCCACGACTTGCCGGACCGCTCCATCGCCGCCTCCATGCCGGCGGCATGGTTCCAGAAGCCGGCGAGGAAACGCAGCGAGTCCATCTTCCCTGACAGAGAAGTAAATCGGGGTGTAGAGCCTTCCGGCTGTCCGTGGCAATCGATGCACTTGGCCGATACCGCGGTTTCGAGCCCTTTGGCCGGATCTCCGGCCTCATCAAAATACTGGACGGACCAGAGATAACCCACCAGCCGGCTCATTTCTTCAGGACGGAGCTCCTGCGCCGATCCACGCATCTGCGGTGCATGATTCCACATGGCGGCGGCGAGGTCAGCGAAGGTACGGCCGCCGGCCTTACCCGAGAGGACTTTCTCCCCGGCGTGGCAACCAGCGCAGCCTTTCACTTGAAACAACGTGGTCCCTGTTTCCGCTGAAGCGGTGGCGAGGCGGGTGGCCGCTTTCGGGGCACCGGGCGAGGCCCGGACGTAAGTCAGCAGATCGACCATTTCCTGTGCCGTCACCTCGGGCCAGGTCATGTTCGCGCTCATCGTGGCTTTCATGGCCGGCGCGTGATTCCACATTGCGCGGGCAAGCTGAATCGGATCGTTGATGGTTTCCCACTTGGCAATCGGGGGCCCGAGGTTGACACCCGGCGCGTGGCAGGCGATGCAGCCTTTGGAATCAAAAGCCGCCTTGCCGCGCGCGGCGTCGCCCGGCTCTTCGAAGTAGCGGAGGGAATAAAGGTAAGCGAAAAGGTCCGCCGCCTCGCCCGGAGACAACTCGGGTCTCGAAACCCCAGCCTTCTTCATGGCGCCGGACATGGCCGGCCCGTGGTTCCACATTCCCGCCGCCAACGCTGCGGGCGTGAACCGGCCGTCCGGTCGCTTGGCCAAATCCGGCGCAGACTTTCTGCCGCTGCCGGGGACGGCATGGCAGGAGCCACACTGCTTACTCTTAAAGACCGCTGCGCCACGTTCGACGTTCCCGGGGATCGTTTCGGCGCCCAGCGGTCCCGTCGGGGAGAGGAAAAACGCAACAAAGGCGATGGAGAATCTGGTCATTAGAATACTTCTCCTGGCTGGAGTGTCCGCGGCGCCGTGTCTGACACTTCCCGGAAGGGATCATGGGCGGCGGTCCCCTTAATACGAACCAGGATAGCACGGGCGGGCCGGCTGAATCCGTCCCCTTCGACCAGCAGGGACGCCCACGCCGGAACGGTTGCGCACCCCTGTGGCAAAGCACCACAAAACAGATGAACAGGTGTCTAAATCTGCTATCATGCCACGGTAGGAGAAGAGCCGTGTTGGCCAAGGGCAAAGTCCTGATTGTCGACGATGATCGGGGTTTTCGCGAGTCGCTGATGCACTTCCTCGAGAGTGAAGGCTATGTATCCGGCGGTTGCGGAGGGGGGATTGATGCATTAGCGGCGATGGACAACCAGCGATGGGATCTTGCTCTGGTGGACATCCGCATGCCAGGGATCGACGGGCTGGAGTTGCTGGCACGGACGCGCGCTCTTCACTCCGAGATCCCGGTGATCGTTATCACCGGCTACGGATCCGTGGACACCGCCGTGCGGGCGCTCAAGGGAGGGGCGGAGGATTACGTCGTCAAGCCATTTCCGCCGGCCGACCTGGCCATCAGGATCGACCGCGCGATGGAAAAGTCGCGGGCTCTCCGCGAAGTCGAGAGGCTGAAGGACAACCTGCGCGAGGTATCCCCAAAAGCGGACCTCGTGGGGCAGAGTGCCGCGATGATTCGCGTCCGGGAGCAGGTGGAGACGGTGGCCCCGACCGACGCCACCGTTCTGATCACGGGAGAGCGCGGAACCGGCAAGGAGATAGTGGCGCGGGCGATTCACGTGGGCAGTCCCCGGAGTCACATGCCGATGGCGGTGGTGCGGTGCGGCGCACTGCCGGAAGCGCTGCTGGAGGGGGAGTTGTTCGGCCACGAGCGGAACGACACGGAGGAATCGCCGCGGAAGAAAGGCAAGTTCGAGATCGCCGACGGCGGGACGGTGCTTCTGGATGAAATCAGCGAGGTAAGCCGGAAAACGCAGGCCGAGTTACTGGCGGTCCTGGAGACCAAAGAGATGATCCGGCTGGGGGGAACCAAGCCGACGAAGGTGGATTTCCGCTGGATCGCCGCCAGTAATCGGAGCTTGGAGGCGATGGTGCGGGAAGGGGGGTTCCGGGCGGAACTCTACTATCGGCTGAACGTGTTTCCGATTGACTTGCCGCCGCTCCGTGAGCGGAGGGAGGATGTTCCCATTCTGGTGGATCACTTCTTCCGTAAGCACGCGGCGCTGATGAACCGCCCCGTCCCGGCTATTTCGAAGAAAGCCATGGAACTGCTGCTGGCTTATCAATGGCCCGGCAACGTGCGCGAACTGGAAAACGCCGTGGAGCGGGCCCTGCTGATCAGCCACGACGAAGAGATCCGGCCCGCCAACTTCCCATTCCAGCAGGACGTGAAGGCGATCGAGAACGGTCAGACGCTCGCGGAAATGGAGAAGCGCCATATTCGCCGCATTGTCGAGCAGGCCGGATGGAATCTGTCAAAATCCGCACGAATTCTTGGTATCGACCGCACGACGCTCTACAACAAGCTCCGGCGTTACGGAATGAAGTAATCAGGCGGCGGCCCGGATCGTCTAAGGACCCCGGACCATCGGCACAAAAATCACGGGCAGAAGATTCGTGCGGCGGGTCCGGCCGTCCTTGAGCTTCTCGACGAGCACCAGCTTCTGGGTCCAGGGTGAGGACCCTTCCGGCGCCAGCAGCTTTCCACCCGGTTTCAACTGATCGAGCAAAGTCTCTGGAATCTTGGGCGGCGCGGCGGTGAGGATGATCCGGTCGAAGGGGGCCGCCTCGGGCCAGCCGGCGTAGCCGTCGCCCTCACGGACGATGACGTTCCCGTAGCGTTGGAGCTTCCGCGCGGCGTCGGCGGCGAGCGCGGGAACAATCTCGATGGTATAGATACGGCCGGCGAGCGGGGACAGGACGGCGGCCTGATAACCCGAACCGGTGCCGATTTCGAGCACTCTGTGTGCCCGGGAGACGTCAAGCGCCTCGGTCATGAAAGCAACGATGTAAGGCTGGGAGATTGTCTGGCCATGCCCGATGGGAAGGGGGTGATCTTCGTAAGCCTGCTCGCGGAAACCCTCCGGCACGAACTCGTGGCGGGGCGTTTCGCGCATCGCGCGCAAGACGCCGGCGTCGGTAACGTCCCGTGAAGCGATCTGCTCGCGCACCATTCGCTCCCGCAGGGCCGCATAAGGATCCTCGGAGCCGGCTGGCGCCGGAAGAGTCCAAACCACGAGCAACGCCAGCCACTTCATATCCGCATGGTAGGGCGGCCGGCGGGAAATGTCCAGGTTCGTTCGCGGAGCGGGACCTTGCGAGGCCGCTCAGTGGTCTCCGACGGCTCCGTCCTGGAAAACATAGTTAGGCCGATTCACGGGCTGATACGGGTGTTTGGCCGCGACTTGTTCGTTGAGGCGAACGCCGAGACCCGCCTTATCGGGCAGTTCCGCATAGCCGTTCCGGATGACGGCGCCCTCGCCGTAGAACAGGTCGAGAATCCATGGCTCGCTCTTGGGGCTGTATTCCTGGATGGTGCAGGCGGGAGTGGTTGCGTCGACGTGAAGCGACGCCATCGTGCTTACCATGCTTTGCGGGTTGTGAGGCGCCATCTCGACGCGAAACGCCTCGGCCAGGGTCCCGATCTTCTTCATCTCGAGGATGCCGCCGGCGTGGACCACGTCCGGTTGCACGTAGTTGACCAGGTGCCGGTAGCAGTACTCGGTGAAGCCATACTTGGTGAAGGAACGCTCTCCGGTGGCGAGTGGGACCTTCGTCTTTTGCCGGAGCAGCTCCAGCTCGCCGAGGTCTTCGAGCTGCGTCGGTTCTTCGACGAAGAACGGCCGCAGATCCTCGATGCCGGTGCAGAAATCGATGGCCATCACCGTGGTGAGCTTGCCGTGGGCGTCGATGCAGATATCGAAGTCGTCCCCGACGGCTTTGCGGACCGCCTCCAGGCGGCGGATGCCCTCGCGGACGGCGAAGTGCGGGATAACGAGATTGTTGTCCACGCGGATAAAGCCGCTCTTGGCGGCCGTATAGCCCTCTTCCTTAGCCTGAAGGAAGTCCTCCGGAGTGGAGCCGACATCTTTGTAGAGCCGGATACGCCGCCGGGCGGCGCCGCCCAAGAGCTTGTAAATGGGGACTCCGAGAGCCTGGCCGAGGATGTCCCAGAGAGCGATCTCGACGGCGGAGATGGCGCTGTTCAAGACCGGTCCGCCGCGCCACCGCGGGTAGCGAAACATGCCCTGCCAAAGCAGCTCGATGTCGGTGGGGTCCTTCCCCACCAGGAACCGGTGGTGTTCCAGGATCGCCTGGGCCACCGTCTGCTCCTTGCTCGTCATCGAGCCCTCGCCGAGACCCACGAGTCCGTGGTTGGTGTAAACCTTGCAGAAGACCCAGTTGACGCTGCCGACGTTGACAATGAAGGTCTTGAGGTCGGTGATCCTAAGCTGGAGCGGCTTGGCCTGGGCGAAGGCCGGCGCGGCCGGGAACAACGGCCCGACAGCGCCCAGGGGGGCCGAGGAGAGGAAGGTGCGGCGCTTCATGCTTGCCTCCGGAAAACAGATTGTCAGCCTACGAGCAGAACACAAGCGGGGGGCGGCGCGCCAGTGGGGAAGGCGGGCGCGGCCACGCCGAATCCACGAATGATCTTCGAGTGATGGTGTCTCAGAGGACCGGACAGCGCCCGGGAGCGAACCGGTCGCGACCGGCTGGTATCCTGTGGCCATGTGGGCTGTGGCTCTCCTCCTGTGGTGCTCCGCGATGGCCGCCGACCTGACCACCGCGGAGGAGCACTATGCGGGAGGCCGTTACGAAGAGGCCGAGCGGCTTTTTCGGCAGGCCGTGGAGCGCGATCCAAAGTCGGCGCCCGCGATCCTGGGATTGGGCCGGTCGCTGGTGGCTCTGTATCGTTCAAAGGAGGCAATCCCGTACCTGAAGACCGCTGTCCAACTCGATCCCCGGAACACGGTGGCGCGCCGTGTCTTTGCCGAGGCGCTGATTGAGGCCGATCACCTGTTTGAAGCCGAGCTTCTGGTCAGCGACATCCTGAAGGGCGATTCCAAGGACGGCGTGGCGTGGTGCATGTTGGGCCGGCTGCTCTACCGGGAAGGGTATTATCAAACGGCCCTGCGCGCTTTCGAGGCGTCGATTTCACTCCAGGCCCCGTGCGCGCAAGCCGATCCCCTGCGGGCGGTGTGCCTGGTGCAGACCGCTCGGTACGCGGAGGCCGAACAGGCCTATGAGGCGCTGGCAGACCGGTATGGGAGCTCGCGGGATATCGATTTCACCCTGGGGCTCGTCCAGCTCCTGCACGAAACGGGACGGCATGAGGAAGC
>CAYRPT010000007.1:0-17125 GCA_964425895.1 uncultured Solibacteraceae bacterium
CGGCGCACTATCTGCTACCCTTCGCCGCCAGGAGCCGGTTCCTCTTCAAAATGGATTTCGCCGAAGCCGAGTACATCAGCCGGCTGCGAAGCGGGGTGAAGGGGCACTTCAGCTACCGCGAGGTGGCCTGGAAGTTGAAACGGAAGATGGACGAGGTCGAGCCGGAACTCGGCCGTCTGATCGAGGCGACCCCGCCCTGGGTCGAGGATCCACTCCGGCGGTGACCCTCCCCTCGGTAATTGGACAATTCCCTTTCTTCCCCTCACTTGGCCGCCATCGGAGCGGATGATTGCTCCAGGAAACATCTGTGAATGTTCCCTTTTATCAATGACGTGGGGCCTCTGCGCCGGAGGCGTCGAGGCACGCGGCTAGCGCTCAGGACCGATTGATCTTGCGTGCGCGGAGGAAGCTCGTAAGCCCAAACCAGATCATGATGACAGCGAAAAGGCCGGCGAGAACCACGCGGAAGAGGCTGTCGGCATCGCCCCGGGACGCGAACTCGCGGTAGGCCCGGAAGCTCGACGGGATAGCCCAGACGGCCAGGCACAAGAACACGAACCCGATGATCTCGTTCCAGAGAACGCGAAGGGGCCGGATGACACCCGGAAGCACGATAGAAAAGAACTGCTTGACCTTCGACACGGTGCGCGGCTCGACTTCGCCTTTTCATCGTAGCAGAGGCCTGTTACGCCGGTTTATTGAGGCTCGCGAAATAGAGTGCCCCATGCCGGCGGCCCCCCGTCGTGGAGCAGGTCGCCATGGGGTCACGTCGGATCCGCCGGGCTATCCCCTTCCTGCCGCGGCGGTTGCCACCCGCGCGAGCTCAGTTGCGGCTGGTGGGCCCCATAGAATCGTTTTAGCAGCGCCGCGGAGTTTCTTCCGATAAGACCGCCGGCCGCCGAGCGACGTACAGCCCGCCCCGGCGGCAGCCTAGACCCCATCGCAACATACTGAAACAAAATGACATCTCCTCGAAGCGAAATAAAATTCGGTCACCTCAGCCCGGGCGGCCATCGAGTGACAGATGCCGGCCGCCCCCCATCGTGGAGCAGGCCGCCAGGCCAGGCCGTCAGGCCTGCAATGACGGCAGTCTTGCCGTCAGCAACCAGGCGAGACCCGCCGGTGTCGCGGGTAAGACCGCCCTACCCCCCCCGGCTGAGCCGCGCGCTGGCCAGCGGCCGCCTGGCGCGGGTCTCGGTCACGAGGATCGCGAAGAGCTCTTCGGAGCGCTAAAGTAAAAGACATGATCGGGGGGATGACACGACGGACACTCCTCAGCGTCGGTGGACTGGCTGGCTCCGCCAGACTGGCTCCCTCGACCCCGGCGTCCACGGTGGCGGTGGCCCGGTGCAAGACGTACGAGCCGGCGGAACTCGTCGAGACACTGGACCGCATGTTCGACCAAATCGGCGGGATCGGCCGGATTGTCAAGGGCAAGACTGTTGCCATCAAGCCCAACCTGACGGGCCTCCCGGTGCAACGACAGGGCCACCGTCCGATCGAACTCGGAGTGTGGACGCACCCGAACGTGATCTGCGCGGCGATGCACCTGATGGACCGGGCGGGCGCTGAACGGGTCCGGATTCTTGAGAGCCCGTGGAAATCGGCCGAACCGATCGAAGAGATCATGCTGCAAGCCGGGTGGGAACCGAAAGAGTTCGTGCGGGCGGCGAAACGGGTTGAGTTCGAAAACACCAACTATCTCGGGCAAGGGAAACGCTACCACCGCTTCCCTGTGCCTCACGGCGGTCTTCTTTTCCCCGCTTTCGACCTGAACCATTCCTACGCCGACTGCGACGTCTTTGTCTCGATCGCCAAGTTGAAGGAACACGAGGCCGCGGGAATCACCATGGCGATGAAGAACTGTTTCGGCATTACACCATGTACGATTTACGGGGACTACGCCGGGGAGAAGGAGCCGCTCCCGACGCCGAAGGGCGGGCGCGGATCCATCATCCACCAGGGGCACCGGCAGCCGACCGCGTGCTCGCCGCCGGAAGTGGATCCAATGTCCCCACGCGAGGATGGGTATCGGGTCCCTCGCTGCATCGTGGACCTGGTTGCCGCCCGGCCGGTTGATCTGGCGATCATCGACGGCATAGAATCCCAAGCGTACTCGATGGGAGGCCGTGGTTTGCCGGTGAGTCCAAGGGTCCTGGTCGCGGGCGCCAACCCCGTGGCGACCGATGCCGTTGGCGCCGCGCTGATGGGTTTCGATCCGATGGCGGACCGGGGCGAGATCCCCTTCGAGTATGCCGACAGCACGCTGCGGCTGGCGGAAGACGCCGGCCTCGGAACGAGGGACCTGTCACGAATCGAGGTCGCCGGGGGCCGAATTGCGGACCTTGCCTGCGACTATCGCGACGTGTGGGAACGCCACGGGCTTCCCCGGCGGCGGCAGCCCCGGACGCGCGGTTAGCACGGTTCCGGCTCGAGCGCTAACCGCGCGGCTGGGCGCCTCCGGCGCAGAGGCTGCACGTCAAGGATAAAAGGGAACATTCACGAATGTCCCGTGGAGAGAACCCAGGGCCGCGGACGTTGGGCCCTACACGAGCCCCTGGTGGAGCATGGCATTGGCGGTTTTGACGAAGCCGGCGATGTTGGCGCCGGCCATGAGGTCGCCTTTCATGCCGTATTCCTCGGCCATGTCCCAGGCCAGCGTGTGAATCGCGCGCATGATCTGCTGAAGACGCCCGTCCACTTCTTCCCGGGGCCAGCTCAGGTGCTGGGCGTTCTGCGCCATCTCCAAGCCCGAGACCGCCACTCCGCCGGCGTTCGCCGCTTTGCCGGGACCAAAGAGCACATTGTTCTCCCGGAATACATCGATGCCATCGTCATCGGTCGGCATGTTGGCGCCCTCGGCGACGAGGAAACAGCCGTTGGCGACCAGAGACATGGCGTCGCCGCCGTCAATCTCGTTCTCGGTGGCGCAGGGGAAGGCGCAGTCACACTTGATGGACCAGGGACGGGCTTTCTCTCTGTATTCCACGCCCGGATACTTGTCGGCGTACTCCTTGATCCGGCCCCGCGCCACGTTCTTCAGGTCCATCACGTAGTTCAGTTTGTCAGTGTCGATGCCGGCCTTGTCATAGATGGCGCCGTCCGAGTCCGACAGCGACACTACCTTCGCCCCCAGCTCGATGAGCTTCTCGGCGGTGTATTGCGCCGCGTTACCCGAGCCGGATATGGTGCAGACCTTGTTCTCAAGCGATTCATCACGGGTCTTCAACATCTCACGGGCGAAGTAGACCACGCCGTAGCCGGTGGCCTCGGGCCGGATGAGGCTGCCGCCCCAGTCGGGGCTCTTGCCCGTCAGCGCGCCGCTGAACTCGTTCTGGATGCGCTTGTATTGGCCGAACAGAAAACCGATCTCGCGGGCGCCCACGCCGATGTCTCCGGCCGGAACGTCGCGGCTCGGGCCGATGTGCCGGTACAGCTCCGTCATGAACGACTGGCAGAAGTGCATCACCTCGTTGCGCGACTTGCCCTTGGGGTCGAAATCAGAGCCGCCCTTGCCTCCACCCATGGGAAGGGTGGTCAACGCGTTCTTAAAGGTCTGCTCGAAGGCCAGAAACTTCAGGATGCCGAGGTTGACATTGGACCGGAAGCGCAGGCCGCCCTTGTAAGGCCCCAGAGCGCTGTTCATCTCCACGCGGAACCCCCGGTTGACCTGGACCCGGCCCTTATCGTCGTGCCACGGCACTCGAAAGATGATGATCCGCTCCGGCTCGGTCAACCGTTCCAGTATCCGAAGCTGCTCGTATTCGGGATGGCGCTCGATCACCAGGTGAAGCGAACTGAGGACGTGCCTCACGGCCTGATGAAACTCGCGCTCTCCGCTGTCGTGCTGCATCACGAAATTCATGACTTCATCAACGTATGACATTGTCGTGCCAAGTCCTTTCGGGTCTGAGTATTTCCTTCTCGGCAGGAGGATGAAAGCGGCTCCGGCGGGCTGAACGCCTGCCCCGCCACACCCTGCGAATCCATCCTACCGGCGGCCGCCGCCACGATCTCCGAACTCGATCCCGCCCGAAACCGGGCCGCCGGGGCGGACCACCCGTTCGAACGATTCTGAACAGCCTACCAGATCTGAAGATCTGTTTTGCGCGCCGGCCGCGACGCCTCGGGTTGCCTCAAGCGGCCCGGTAGCAGACCACCCGCTGCCGGGTGACGCTGGCATAGAGATGGAGGGCCTTCTCCCCCTCCCATTCCAGGGGATCCAGAACGCGCACGACCCCGGCCCACCGGGACTCGTTCGGCAGCAGCTCGGTCAACCTGTTCGGGGACTCCTCGAGAAGCGCCGCGTTCACAAAACCGGTTTTGGGGAACAGCGTGAAGTAGAGAATGTTCGATTCCACCAGCTCATTGATCATATGGTCGCCGAGGCTCGCGGCGGGCGTCAGCCCTTCCCGCATGGTTACGATCTCGCCGATGGCGCATGCCGAGCTGATCTCCGTGAACGAAATGGGGATGCCTGCGTACGGGTCGATCGTGCCCCACCGTCCCGGTCCGAGGAGCAATGTCCGGCGGCTGCTTGGGGCGCCGCCGAGGTGGGTGAGCCGGCCGATCAGTTTCGCGATCGAGTACCGGTCCTTGAGCACGAGCTCGGAATACGTGGAGGGAACGACGTAGATCACGCGGTCCACCGGGATCTCGCGGCTGAACCCGATGACCGGCCCGCGGGCATCGAGGATGCAGTCCCGGGGATCGAGGCCGGAGGGAAGCTCCGCCACCACTTCGTCACCCCTTCCGAGCATGGGGCGGCATTGGAGGAGGTTGATCGAATACGTGCGATCCGGGCGAAAGTTAGCAGAGAACTCGATGTCGATGGGGTGCCCGTAGCATTCCTGAAGTGTAGAGAGCATGCGGCGCAGCCGGCCGACGAAATCGGTTTGTCCGATGAGGGCGTCGAAGCTGATGAACCACGGGAAGACATCCTTGCGTCCCCGTGATGCAGCCCATCCCAACCGCTCTTCATCGCGCGAAGCGAACAGATCCACCGCCAGATCGGGGCACTTCGAGACGACGTCGGGGAAGTTCAAGGCCACGTGTTCGCTGGACTCCAGATCCAGCAGGTCCACTTTGCGCTGAGCCCATTTCTTGGCGTCTTCCGACGTTCGCAGCGGCTGCCGGTCTGGCGCGTTGAGCGCGATGAGGCGAGCGAAGTCGCGGTCCGAAGGCCCTACCGCTCGCGTCCCCAGGCCCAGAACCAGCCGGACCACGCCGGCGCCGGCTTCGATATTGGCATTCCACACGTAGGGGTTGTACGACAGACCGACGCCGGCAACATCGGGGAAGAACCACCGCCCGTGCGCTTTGCCCGAGACGCGCTGGACCAGGATGGACATCTGCTCATCCCGTCCGAGAAGGCCATGGGCGGAACGGTATTTCAGGGCCTGCTCGCTCATTCCGCTGGCGTATACCGCCTTCACGGCGGATACGAACGCCGTCAGCCGCTCTTCCCGCGAGCCCTGGTTGAAGCAGAAGAAGCTGGTCGCCTTGCCCGCGAAGGTGGTTTCATAGCTGTCTTCGAGCAAGCTGCTGGAGCGGACAATGACCGGCGACTGGCCGAAGTAGTCCAGGAGGTCGCCGAACTGCTCCATGATGTAGTCCGGAAAAGCTCCGTTGCGGATCTGGAGGCGGGCGATGGCCAGCCCCTCGAGAAACGTGGCCGGGTCCTTTTGTTTCTGCTTGATCCACCACAGGCCGTTCTGGACCAGGTACGTATAGAAAACGTCGGCGCCGATATAGAAGCTGTCGTGGGGCTCGAGGACGGTATCCCACGACGGATCCGCCTGTTGCAGCATCGACCGCGCCAGCAGCATCCCCACGGACTTGCCGCCCAGGGGTCCCGTGCCAATCATCCGCCGGCGGACGGCGACGAGGTCGGCGAGGCGCAGGTGTTGACGGGCAAGTTCGAGGATACGTCCCTCGCTCCGGATCATCATGCGCAGCAACTGATCGCGCAGAGGCTGCACGTCCTCCGGCGGGGCCTCGCCCCGATCCAGAGCCCGCTGTACCTCCTCCGCTCTGGCGAACGTCCTGGCCCAGAAACCGAGTTGCTGCGTGGGCCCCTCCTGCCTCCTCCAGGGGGCGCCGGACAGCACCCGGGTATTGACGCTGCTGTCGGCGACCGGACGGAACTCGTCACTCTCCCAGGCGTGGAGCATGAACATCGTGTGGGAATAGCGGCGCTCCACCTTATGGGGCAGCAGGTAGGTGACTCCGTCGTGATCGTACACGTCGATCATCACCTGAACGGTGTCCGCGATGAGGTGCGCCGCGTGGTAGGAGTGAGCGCCGCGGAACAACGGGAAATACGCAATGCCTTTGTGCTCCCAGATGTAGGGGCAGATCAGCATGATGAAGTTGCCGAGCATCCGGTCGCTGTACCATCCGACCGCCAGGTCCGAGAGGCAGTCGAAGACGTAGTAGGCGCCCGGTCCGGCCTCCTCGATCACGTTCTGGATCTGCGTGATGATGGGCTCGAATCCCCGGCCGAGCTCCAGCCGGTGGGTTTCCGCGGCGCCCTCCCGGACCAACGGCTCGTCGCCGGCAAACCGGAAGTAGACCAGGTGACGGCCGGTCTTCCGGGCGCGCTCGCAAAACGGCGTCACCAAGGGGCGGTATTGCTCGACGGAAGCGATCTGCCAGGCAACGTTGTCGCCCGGAAGGAGGCCCCGGAGGACCCGATCAAGATGGGGAAGCCCTGTGCTGAGCTTCGATTCGTCGTAGGCGGTCACGTGCCAGTTCCTCGAATCCGTCCGGGGGGAACGACCGCCCCGGAATCACTTCATTCTCGCCCAGCAAGTGAACACGGTGTGAGTCCGGTAGCCGAGGCGGCGGTAGACCGGTTCGCCCATTGCCGTGGCGTGGAGGATGGTGCGCGTGATGCCGGTACGCCGTCTCTCCGCTTCGAGGGCGCGGCGTATGATGGCCTCGGCGTAGCCCTTGCCGCGATGGTCCTCCGCCGTGGCCATCCAGCCGACGTACGCGACGCCTTGCACCTCGATCACCGCGCCCGCGGCGACCGGTTCGCCGTTTACGTAGCCCAGGTATCCGAACCGGGGGGCACTCCAATAGCCGGGTAGGGCGATCGAAGCCCCGATGGCGGCCGGCATGTGGTTTGCGACGCAGTTGAGCTCCGCCAGCGCCGCGGATTGCTCGACCGTTGTGACCAAACGAATGTCGAGCTCGGGTGGCGGGGGATAGCGGGCGGGCGCGAGCTCCTCCGCCGACATACCCATCAGCACCATGAGGGTCTGGAGCCCGGCCTCCCTCAGCACAGCCGCGAACTGCTCGCCGGGATCGTTCGCCGCCCACTCCCGGCAGACCGGCAGGACCCAGCCGTGGGCGCCGTCATCGAAGCAAGCGACAGCCGCTTGCGCGCGCCGCCGTGCATCGGCGGCATCCCGCAACGGGCTCGTCAGAAACGCACCATTGAGGATGAACAGCGGGACGTTCGGGTTGACGATCCGGAGACCGTCCACGTCGCGGATCTCCGCGCCGGGAATCGGCTCGGCGAACCGGCTCCAGGCGCCGGCGAACTGGCGATTCGATTCTTCAATCAATTCGTGTTGGGTCAAAACGCGAAACCTCCTTGTTTGTTGAGGATGGTAGATCCCGGCAACTTCCCCCCCGGGGCGACACAGTCCCCGCCGCTCTTCCGGCCGAGCCCGCGTTTGAAACCCAGCAGCCCCTTCGGGTTTTCCGGGAGCGCCCTCGTCATTCCCGGACCAGACAACTTCGTCATGGTAGCAGTTCCGCGGCGGGTCAACGGAATCGGCGGCCGGGCGATTCGCGGCGCGCCGGAGTTTCGAGGTTGTGTAGCCTGTCCCCGGAATTGCGGCACAACCCCGAATTTCGAGGTTGTGTAGCCTGTCCCCGCAACGCGTGTATAATTCCGCTGAGGTCCGGCCCGGGGCGTGAAGTGGAGGCCCGGCGGGCGCTCCGGACCGTGCAACCCAGGAGAGCTCTGCGATGACATGGAACCGCCGCAAATTCACTTCCGCCGCTCTTGGCGGAGGCCTGGCCTCTCTGCCGATGTCTTCATGCTCCGGCCGTCCGGCGAAGACGGATTCCACCGCGTCCGGCTTGACTTCCCGGGAGGCGAGGGCGCGCTACGACCGGCTCGGCGAGGTCCTTCGACAACCGGTGCTCAAGAAGCAGCTCTTCACCGAGCCGGTGATTATCGACACGGTCGAGTTGCTTCGTCTGGGCAACAGCTTTCTGTGCCGCGTGCGTTCCCGCGATGGAGCGGAAGGCATCTCGGTCGCCCACAGCGGCATGCGCACGCTCTTTCCGATCTTTCTCCACAACCTGCAGCCGTTCTTTCTCGGGAAGGACGCCCGGGAGCTGGACCTGATCCTCGAGAAGGTCTTCATCTACGGCTTCAACTTCCGCTACAGCGGAATCTCTCTCGGCCTGCCCCTGGCCACGATCGAGTTCGCCATCCTCGACATGCTCGGCCGCATCGCGCAGAAGCCCGTAGGGGAACTGATCGGTGAGATCCACAATCCCGAGGTCGCCGTGTATGTGGCCACGGAGTGGCGCGAGAAACCGGTGGAAGAGTCGATCGAACTGATCAAGAAGGCCGTCGCCGAGTATCCGGAAGCCCGCGCGCTCAAGATCAAGATCGGCGGGCTCATGTTCATGACCGCCGACATGTACGCCGCGGGACCTCCCGGAAGAACCGAGGCGATGATTCCGCTCGTACGCAAAACCTTCGGCGACGACATGGCCCTCTATGCCGATTCCAACAGCTTCTACACCGTGCCCGAAGCCATCCGCGTCGGCCGGTTGCTCGAAGAGTACGGCTACCGATACTTCGAGGAGCCGGTTATGTTTGACCACCTCGAGGAGATCAAACAGGTCGCGGACGCGCTCACCCTGCCGGTTTCGAATGGCGAGCAGGACTACAGTTTCTATGGGTTCCGGTGGCTGCTTGCGAACGAGGGCATCGACATCGTGCAGCCGGATAACTACTACTTCGGCGGGTTAATCCGGTCGATGAAGGTTGCCCGGATGGCGGCCGAGTTCGGCAAGAATATCGTGCCGCATATGTCCGGCGGCGGGCTGGGGTACCTTTACAACATACACTTTGTGTCCGCGGCGCCGAATGCTGGGGAGCATCACGAGTTCAAAGGTTTGCGGACGAATGTGCAGTTCGAATGCAGGACATCGCCCTTGCAGGTAGCCGGGGGAAAGATCAAGGTCCCCACCGGTCCCGGATTCGGCGTCGACATAGACCCGGCCTGGGTCAAGAAACACCAAGCCGTCACGCTGTAGTGTCCGCGCCGCGGCGGCCGTCCGACCGCCGCATGTCAGGCTAGAACGAACACGGCCCAGGGGGCTCCGGAGGAATCAGCCCGCAGGAATCCGGGCGCTCAAGAGGCTCGGCGACCGGCGGGATCAAGTCCGCCGTCAGTACATCCACGACGGGCGCATACTCGCCCATGAACCCGCCCAACGAATTATCGACGGTCGAGTAGAAAGGCACTTCCCGCGGCGAGCACCGGAAGGTCGGGCTCGAAACAATCATTCGCAAGCCCAGCCAAATCAAATCGGCGTAGCCCGGAATCGGGGCGAGGTCGAAATAGGTGTAGTAATTCTCCGGAGTAACATGTTCCGGCGGCGGGCTCCCGAAGCCGATGATGAGTGTGACGTATCCGTTCGGGTCCTTCACCATCTCAAAGTCGCCGAGACTCGCCAGCGTGTGCTTCTGACGGTCGTAGAAGGACATGCTGTAGTACCGCGCCTCTTCCGCGCCGGTCATGCTACAGCCGTCGCACGGGATGTTCGGCAGAGACGGCAGCCGGAGCCGGATGCGCAGGAAACCCTTGTTCGCCACAAGCCACGCCACGTGATCTTCATCCAGCACGCCAAGGATGTATCCGGCGTCGGGGTTAGGGAATTCGACGTACTCCTCCGGCCTGAACCACAAGACGCTGGCGGGTACGAACCCGTAGCATTTCGGAACCTGCCGGCTGCGGTACGCCTTGTGGGCCGCGAACTGCTCGGGAGACACCCAGGTGTACGCCACCCGGTCGTCAAAGGTGATCACATGGTCCGGGGTGAGCTCCTCATACGATGGGGCGACCACCTTCGGCGCCGGGGCGGCGCAGCCTGTGGACAGATCGCGGGCGATGACCACCGGCGTGACGAGTTGGAGCGCTCCGCCGTCCGGTTGCGACAGGTATTGCCGCATCGTGACCAGCCCGCCGGTGTTCGGTCCGAAGTCTTCGTGCGGCGGCAGTTCCGGACCTGCATCCGGCTTTCCGTTCCAACTGATTCCTTCATGACGCCGGGAAGCATCGAGAACGTTCGCATGAAGCGCCAGCCCACCGAAATCGCAGCCTGGAGTTATCGTGTCCGGCTGCTTCCCGCCGAACTGCATGGTTACCGCATACAACTGATCCTCTTTGTGCGTCACCCCGGGCGTGAACGGATTTACGTGGTGGGGCACGATCGGCGAGACATCGGAGTCATGAATCGTCGCCGAGGTGGAGTGGTGGCCGTCGTCGGCGGTGATCGAGAAATAGCGGCCGCGCGGATATTCACCGATCAGGATCAGCTCATACTTAGGATTGACGCGGTAGAAGAAGCCCGCGTACGTCTGGTCGAGATCGGTCATGTTGTCCCCGTCGGGAGAGCCCATGTAGAGGTTGACGACGTAGCAGGGACTGAGGAAGTTCTGCAGAAAGTTCTTGGACGCGTCCGGCGGGGGAGGGTTATTACAGTCCACCTCTTCACCACGAACCGGCGCCGCGACGCCCAGCAGCGCCGCCAGCGCCAATGGCGCGACAAGGCTTCTTCGCAGAATTGAGCAGGCGTGCATTCCCCCCTCCTCCTCGAATGACAAGTGACCGGCGTCCTCTCGCCGCGCTGCCTCCCAGTATACGCCCACTCTCATCGCGCCGTCGCACGGCGGGGCCGGCCGCGACGATTTGACAGGCCCCTGGTTGCGGGCGCCGGGCTCTCTTTTCGGTCGGCCGTCTATGTCCTCAGCGGCCTTCTACCGCGAGACCCGCGGCCGGGTTTTGGTCCTGCCGGCGGCTTTACTGGCGGTCCAGAGGCGGCCGGATTGCCACGCCGGTGTGTTACGATACGGTAGAACTGGTGGTCGAGGGACCATTCCAGTCATTCCTTGGTCGGGTCGTATCGGGAACGAACGTGGCCGGGTGCGGCCAGGCGGGGTTTCCGGCCCTCACGACGCTGTGCCCCTGAGGTAGTCCGTGGATAGAATCACTCGGAAGGAACTGAAGACGGACAAGTTCGCGGAAGAGGTCGGCCATACGGTCGAATTCCTCGAGGAGCATCGGAGGCAGACCCTCCTCCTCGGCGGCGCCGCGCTCGTTCTGATTGTGGCCGTGGCCGGCGTCTTTTACTACATGAAGTACCAGCGTTCGGTCCGGCAGGAGGCGCTGCGTGAGTCGCTCCGGGTCTACGATGCCACCATCAGCCCCGAATCGAACCCGTTCTTCGTCACCTTTAAGACCGACGAAGAGAAGGCCGCCGCCGTTCAAAAGGCCCTGGGGGAGATCGCCGACAAGTACTCCGGCAGCGACGAGGCCGCCATCGCCTCCTTCTACCTGGGCCTGGCCGCGAACAGCCAGGGCCGCTCCGACGAGGCTGAGAAGCAGCTCAAGCGCGCGATGGATTCCGGCCGCGAGCCCTACGACTTCCAAGCCGCGTACTCGCTGGCCCAGCTTTACACCGGCCAGGGCCGGAACGAGGACGCCGAGAAGATCCTGCGGAAACTGGTGGAGGAACCGTCGGTGCTGGTGTCCAAGGAGCAGGCCACGATTGCTCTGGCACGCGTGGTCGGCAAGCGCGATCCGGCCGAGGCCCGAAAACTCCTGGAACCCTTGCGCGGCGGCCGAAGCGCCGTGAGCCGCTCGGCGCTGACCGCCTTGGGAGAGCGTCCCCAGCCGTCGCCGGAGCAGCCTGAGTCACGGAGACTCGATGGAGGGGCCCCTCCACCATCTTCGCTTTCCGGTGGAGGCGACTCTCGGGCGGCGGTATCCCGAAGCGCCCCACCCCTACCGGAATGAGTTTCAGCGGGACAGGGACCGGGTCATCCATACGCGCGCGTTCCGGCGGCTGGAGAACAAAACGCAGGTCTTCACCCCGGGCTATTCGGACCACTTCCGGAACCGCCTCACCCACACGATTGAGGTGGCGCAGATTTCGCGCACCGTGGCGGGCGTTCTGGGACTCGACTCCGACTTAACGGAAGCGCTGGCCCTCGCCCACGACATCGGCCACCCGCCCTTCGCCCATGCCGGCGAGGCCGAGTTGAACCGTCAGATGGCGCGGTACGGCGACAGCTTCGATCACAACCGCCACGCCCTGCGGATCGTCGAGAGCTTTGAGCTGCGCTACGCCGCCTTTCCCGGCCTGAACCTTACCTTCGAAGTTCGCGAGGGCATCGTGAAGCATTCCCGCGATCTGGAACCGGGGCGGGATCCCGCGCTGGACGAGTACCTTCCGCATCTCCGGCCGCCGCTCGAAGCGCAGCTCATCGACCTGGCGGACGAGATCGCTTACAATACCGCCGACCTGGACGATGCCTGCGCGGCCGGGCTAGTACACGAAGACGAGATCGTAAGCAGCGTACCGTGGTTCGGCCGCCGGCTGGAGCGGGTCCGCGCCGACCATCCGGACGCGCCGGACCGCGTGCTCTTGCAGGAGGCGCTCCGCTCCTTGTTCGACTGGCTGGTGACCGGCCTGGTGGAAGGCACCGTGGAGGCCGCGGCGGCCGCCCGCGTCGAGGATTACGAGGAGGTTCGGGGCCAACCGCGGCGCATCGCTTCGTTCACCGCCGAAGCCGGGGATGTCAACGGGTGCCTTAAGGCGTTCCTGAGCCGGAGCGTCTACAATTCTCCCCCGCTGGTCGAAGAGCGTGAACGGCACGCGGCCATGATCGCCGGTCTCTTCGACTTCTACGCGCGGCATCCCGAGCGGCTGCCGGCTCCCTACCGGGGTCTCGCCGCGGCCGACGCCTCCCACCGCGTTGCCTGCGATTACATCGCGGGGATGACCGACGGCTTCTTCGAGCGGACCTTTCACGAGCTCATCGGGACGTAACCTCAGGGGTCCGCGCCGGTTCAATCCTCCGAACGGCGGACGGCGTGGGAGTACTCGACCGTTCGCACCACGTACATCTTGCGGATCTGCCGTTCGATTTCAGCGACGATCCGCTCGATCCGTTCGTCGCGGTCATGATCGACCACGACCTTGAAGTACAGGTCCGTCAGGGGCATTCCACAGCAATGATACGATAGGGTTTTCCGCGGAGCGCGAAACTCCCATGGCGTGTGAAATCTGTGAACAGCGGCGGCCCCGGCGCTACTGCCCCGGAGTCCGGGGTGATATCTGCGCCCGCTGCTGCGGCGAGGCGCGCGAGGAAACCGTGGATTGCCCGCTCGACTGCGAGCATCTCCGCGAGGCGCGCCTCCACGAGAGGTCGCGGCGGGAAGTCACCGAGGAACTTAGCCCGGACATTCGCATCACGGAGGAGTTCCTAGAGCGGAACGCGTTCCTCGTCCAGTGGTACGGCATGTCACTCTGCGAGGCGGCGCTGGCCGAGTCCCGCACCGTCGACAGCGATGTCCGGGAAGCGCTCGACGCCATGATCCGGACCCTCCGCACCATCGCCACGGGCCTGATTTATGAGACGCGTCCCGCGAATCCATTCGCAGCCGCAGTTCAAGAAAGGGTGACCGGGAGGCTGGAATCGTTCCGGAGGGCCGATCACCAGCAGACCGGCCTGACCCGGTTCGGCGACCGGGACGTTCTCGGGGTATTGGTTTTCTTTCAGCGCCTGGCGGCGGCGTACGACAACGGCCGAAAGCGGGGACGCGCCTTCATCGATATTCTTGAAAACGACTTTCTGACCGCGCCGGACGGCCACGGTGACGATCCTGACGGGGACGCCGGTGAGGAGACGCCCCGGTTGATCGTGCCGTAGGTCCGTGCCCGCGACACCCGGATCTCAAACAGCAGGGGGCAAGTGAAGACCGCCTACATCGTGTTCGCCCACGGCTCCCGCGTGGAGGCCGCCAACGAAGCCGTCCGGGAGGTGGCGCGGCAGTTCGCCCGGCGGGGCGGCTACGAGGCCGTTGAAGTGGCGTTTCTGGACTGCGCGCCTCCCGACCTGGTGGCGAAGATCGGGGAACTGGCGGCCCGGGGAGTGCAACGGGCGATCGTACTGCCCTACTTCCTGACGCTTGGCCGGCACGCCGCCGAGGACCTCCCCCGAATCGCCGCCGAGGCGTCTCGCATCCATAGTGGTATGCGGGTCGAGATCGCGCCGGCGATGGAGGGCCACCCCGCCCTCATCGACATCCTACTCGAGCGGGCCCGCGAGGCGGCACGTTAGTTTTGGGAGGGAACAGTTCTCTGGAAGCCAGACTGGTCGAGTTTCGGGATTTAGGTCCCGACGTGCGTCATTTCGTGTTTGAGATACCGGCGATCGATCAACTCCGGTTCCGTCCGGGACAATTTGTATCGCTTTCCGACGAAGTTGCAGGGAAAAAGGTCACTCGTGCCTACTCGGTGGCTTCGGCGCCCGACGGCAACCGGTTTGAGCTCTGCCTGAACCGCGTCAATCTGGGCAGGTTCTCCCCTTACTTGTTTTCTCTGCGCCCCGGAGGCTCGATCTCTCTTACCGGACCGCTGGGAACCTTCGTGCTGCGCGACCCCGTCGGAGATTCCGTCTTCATTGCCACCGGCACCGGAATCGCTCCATTTCGCTCGATGTTCAGGGATCAACGGATCTGGGAGGCCGGGAAGCAGTACACGCTGCTTCTCGGCGTCCGGTACGAGGAGGGTATCCTGTACCGGGACGAATTCGAGGAGATGGAACGTCTATGGCCCAACTTCCGATTCTGGCCGGTCCTCAGCCGGCCGGCCGGAGCGTGGACCGGGCGGAGGGGCCACGTGCAGGCCCACCTCCTGGAGGCGGTGGAAGACCGGCGCGACGTCGACGTCTACATCTGCGGGCTCAAGGCAATGGTGGACGATGTTCGCCGGCGGCTGAAGGACCTCGGCTTCGACCGCCACCGGCTGATCTACGAGAAGTACGACTAGTAGCGGCAAGGGCTTTGGCCTTGCGATCCGCTCGCGATGCGTAAGGCGAAAGCCGGAAGAGAACCAGCCGGAAGCCGCCGCTGATTCAGGCGGAAACTCGAGCCAAGGCCTCGCTGAGACTCTTCTCGATGAGGTGGCACATCTCATCTACATCGGCTTCGTCAGCGATGAGCGGCGGAGCGACGGCGAACCAGTTGGCATCCACCCTCAGGATGATGCCGTTCTCGAGCGCGGTCTGCTTGAGCGCCGCGCCCAGTTCCGGGAACGGAGTCAGGCGCGCGGGATCGCGAGTGAACTCGACCCCCAGGAGCACTCCTTTCCCCCGGACCTCCCACACCACGCCCAGCCGACGGAGCCCCTCCAGGCGGGCGCGGAGCGCGGCGCCGAGCCGCTCGGCCTTCGCGCAGAGCTCTTCGGCCACGATGGTGTCGATCACCGCGAGCGCGGCGGCGCAGGCCAGGGGGTTGCCGGCGAACGTATGACCGTGGGCGAAATTGCGCCCGGCGCCCGCGAACGCCTCCGCCATATCCTCGCGCGCGATCATGGCGCCGGCGGGAACCGCGCCGCTGGACATGCCTTTGCCCACGCAGAGAATGTCCGGCGTCACTCCAAACGTCTGGGCGGCGAACATCCGGCCCGTTTTGCCGAACCCGGTGATGATCTCATCGAAGATCAACATCACCTGGTGGCGGTCGCAGATCTCACGCAACAGGCGGAAGTACTCCGCCGTGGGGGTGATGATGCCGCCGGTGTTGCCGATTGGTTCCAGGAGGACGCCGGCGACCGTTTCCGGGCCTTCTTCTTCGATCACGTCCTCCACGGCGCGGGCGGCAAAGCGGTTCGCTTCGTCCCAGTCGGCGAACCAGCGGCGGTAATGCGTCGGCGGAAAGACGTGCAGAAACCCGCCCATCTGCGGCTCGAACTTCGCCTTGCGAACGCCGCTGCCGCTCGCTCCCATCGCACCGTACGTCGCTCCGTGGTACGAATGATATCGGCTGATGAACTTGTACTTGCCGGGCTGTCCGGATTGGCGGAAGTACTGCCGCACGTACTTCAGCGCCGATTCCACCGCTTCGCTGCCGCCGCTATATGGCTTGACGAACTTCAGGGAACCGGGCGTGACCTCGCCCAGGCGCTCGACCAGGTCCAGGGTCACCGAGGCGATCGAGTGTAACGGCGGCGCAAAGGTGACCTTGGCCATCTGCCTCTCCATGGCCTCGATCACGCGCGGGTGACGGTGCCCGAGGACGGCGACAAAGATACCGCCGATGGCGTCCAGATAGCGGCGCCCGTCGCGGTCCCAGACGGAGAGGCCCTCGGCCCGCTCCACAATCAGGGGATGCGCCAGGAACTCGCGGGTCGCGCGGTAATCAAGAAACGTCCTCCCGAGCAGGAGGAGCTCGCGTTCACTTAATCGCATGATTCGCTTCGCGCCGCTCCCGCGGGCTTTCGCAAGGTACGCGCAACCGGCCGCCGGCGCCCCGGAGGGCAGTCCTCAAAGCTTCGGTGCGTAGTAGCCTCTTCGCGCCCGGACAACCAGGTTCTTTTGCTTCCGGACCTTGATCTGAATGGGGTGATACTGGCCGTCCGTGAGCAGGGGTTCGGGCCGGTAGAGGATGTTGTATTGGTGCCGCAGCTCATTGGCGATGTTCGTGAACGACTGTTCGAGGTCCTCCACCTTGAACGGAAATAGAGCCAAACCGCCGGTCTCGCCGGCGAAGTACTTAAGCACCTTGTCGCCTTCGGTTTGAACCCGCGAGATGTTGGTCGAAATCGTGTACAGGACGGCATCGGCGCGGTGCGCCATTTCGAGCGCCTGATCCCGGGAATAGCGGCTTTGGTTGTCCTCGCCGTCGCCGAGCAAGACCAGGGCCCGCCGGAAGCGGTGCAGGGGCCGATCGTTCATCAGCTTATCGCGGCAGGCATAGAAAACCGCGTCGTAAAGGGCGGTTCCGCCGCGGGCGCGCAGTGAACGGATGGATTCAGACAGCTCTTCCATATCGCTCGTAAGATCGGCGATCAGCTCCAC
>CAYRPT010000008.1:0-17106 GCA_964425895.1 uncultured Solibacteraceae bacterium
GGGCGGCATGGGCGTGGTGTACAAAGCCGAAGACACGCTGCTGGGCCGTACCGTCGCGTTGAAGTTTCTGCACGCCTCGGACGACCTGCCCCGGCTCTTGCGCGAAGCGCGCGCCGCGGCGTCGCTGAACCATGCCAACATCTGCGCGGTATATGAAGTGGACCCCGAGCGCGGCTTCCTGGTGATGGAGTTCGTCGAGGGTGAACCGCTGGCCGCCCGGATTGCCGGCCGACCGCTGCGGGCCGAGGAGGCACTGGACCTGGCGGCGCAGATCGGCGAAGGCCTTAAGGCGGCGCACGACAAGGGAATCATCCATCGCGACATCAAGGCCGGCAACATCCTCATCACCCGGGAAGGACAGGCCAAGATCCTGGACTTCGGCCTGGCGCGGCAGGCCGGGCAGGCCGCCCTGACGCGGGAAGGGGCAGTGGCCGGCACGCCCGGCTACATGGCGCCCGAGCAGGCGAGGGGTGAGGCGGTGGACCGCCGCGCGGACGTCTGGGCGCTGGGGGCGGTGCTGCACGAGATGCTCGCCGGACGGCTTCCCGTGGGACAAACCGAGACGCTGCCGGAGGGTCTGGGCCGCGTCGTGCGAAAGGCCCTGGCCGCGGACCCGCGGGACCGCTACCAGCACGTCGATGACATGCTGGTGGACCTGCGGCGGACCGCCTCCGGGGTACAGAATGGTCTGCCGGCGGTGGGCGTGAGCCAGCATCTGTCTCCGAGAACGCGCCGTTGGGTGCTGGCCGCCGCGGGTGCAGGCGCGGCCAGCCTGGCAGGCGGAGCGCTTCTGGTGCGGCGCCTACTGCATTCGCCGCAGCGAAGAACCATGGTCGCCGTGCTGCCGTTCGAGAACATCGGCGGGGACCCGGGGGAGGCCGCCTTTGCGAGCGGCCTGCATCAGGACATGATTTCGGTTTTGAACCGCCTTTACCCTGACCGCCTGGCGGTGATTGCCCAAACTTCGGTCAGACGCTACCAGGCCAGTGGCGCGAGCATCGAGCAGATTGGGCGGGACTTGAAGGTGGGCTATGTTGTCGAGGGAGGGGTGCAGCGGGAGGGCGGCCAGGTGCACGTTACGGCTCGCGTGATCCGCGTGAAGGATCAGACGCTGCTTTGGACTGTTACCTGCAACCGCGACATGGGCCTCATTCTCGCTGCTCAGGCCGAAATCGCCCAGGCGATCGCTCAAGGAATTGAGAACGGCCTGCGGCCAGATGCGCAAGTGTCGGCCGCGCTCGCACGGCCGCTGGATGCGGCGGCGCATGAAGCGTATCTTCGCGGAGAGTACGCCAAGGCCGTGGAACTCGATCCCGGTTATGCAGCGGCCTATACCGGTATGGCGAAGTCATTGTATTATCCCGGGCTCTTTGGTTTCCGGCCACCGCGCGAGACCTTCACCAATATGATGAACGCGGCGTCTAAGGCACTGAAACTGGATCCGACGCAGGCCAGTGCGCATGCGTATCTTGCGTTGGGGCAACTCCATCTCCAGTACAATTGGCCGGAAGCGGAAGAAAGCTTTCGCCGCGCCCTGCACCTTAACCCGAGCGACCCGGATACGCGACACTTTTTCGCCCACCTCCTCCTTTGGAGCGGCCGAGTCAAAGAGTCGGTTCAGGAATGTGACTATGCCCTCAACGTCGATCCGTTTGACGCACCCTTGATCGCATGCCTGGGGTTCCATCATCTTCAGGCCGGCGCTGAGAACAAAGCTCTGGAGGAAGCGCTGCGGAGCTTGGCGATCGAGCCCAATAATTTCTGGGGCCTGATGACGATCGGCTGGATCTACGAGCGCAAGAACATGTATCAGGAAGCCTTGTCCGCGTTCCGGAAGGCGAACTTCGACTGCGGTCTGAAGAGGTCATCCATCGCACATGTGCTTGCACGCTCCGGCGACCGCCGGATGGCGGAGGAGATTCTGAATGGGCTGCTGGCAGAGTCAAAAGACAAATACGTTTCTCCGTGCGACATAGCCATCATCTACACGGGCCTCAACGACAGGGACGGCGCATTGGACTGGTTGAACTCGGCCTCTGAGGAACACGCCGGGTGGCTGATGTTTCTGAACTCCGATCCGCGATTTGAGCCGCTCCGGCCCCATGCGCAATTTCAGGACTTGCTTCGGCGCATCCGGTTTCCAAACCCGCGGGTGTGAACTTGCGAGCCCGCACGGTAGCGCATACTTCAAAGCCGAAGACACGCTCCTGAACCGCACGGTCTTGGAAGCAAGTCAGGCCGTCCCATCACCGCGGATGGCGAACGCGTACCCGGTTCGAACGTGACCGCCGGGTCCCTCACTCGCCGCGGAGAACTTCGAGCGGCTTGTGGCCGAGGACGCGGAAACTCGTCAGCCAGCCCGTCGCGGTCGCGATCAGCGCGGTGAGAAGGACCGCGGCCAGGGCCGGCAGCCAGTCGAAGCGCCAGGGTGCGTCGAGCATCCGGGTCAGCAGCACGCCGGCGAAGCCCTCCGCGAGCAGCGCGCCGAGGAGCCCCGCGGCGGCCCCGAGAATGAGGAACTCAATCGAAAAGATGAGCATCACGCGGCGGCGCGTGGCGCCCAGGGTCTTGAGGATCGCTGCTTCGCGGATGCGGCGAAAGCGCGTCCCGGCGACGCTGGATGCCAGCACCACCACGCCGGCCAGGATGGTGAAAGCGGCCACGAACCGGATGACCACGGCGGCTTGGTCGATCACCTCCTGGATGATGGAGAGCACATCGGCCGCGTTGATCACGGTGACCGCCGGAAACTCCCGGTAGGCGGCCCGCTGGAGGGCGGCGACGTTCTCCGGGGCCATCCGAACCCCGCCGAAGTAGGTGACCGGCATCCCCTCGAGCGAGCCGGGGCTGAAGATGAAGTCGAGGTCGGGACCAAAACGGGCTTCCTCCGCCCGGTGGACACAGGTCACCGCCGCGCGCAGCGGGACTCCGCCGGCCGCCCACTCGATCCGTGCTCCCGGCTTGACACCCAGGATAGCCGCCGCGTGCTCGGCGATACATAGGAGGAGTTCGTTCCCGTTGCCGGCGGGCCACCACGCGCCGGCGACAATGCGGGTATTCGGCGGCGGCTGCTCCAGCCACGTCACCGTGCGCTCGCGCCGGTAGCGTTGAGCCCATTCCTCGACGAGCGGCACGCTGGATATCGGCACGCCGTTCACCGAGAGGATGCGGGCGCGCGCCGAGGCGAAGATCTCCGGCTCCCCCAGGCGGCCTTTCTGCTGGAGCAGCAGTCGGCGGACACCCTCCCGCTCGCTGTCCGTAATGTTGATCAGGAAGACGTTCGGCATGCCGGCCGGCGAGCCGCGCAGGATGTCGCCGAGCAGCCCGTGCTGCACCAGGTAAACGGTCTGGAGAAACATCACACCGACGCCGAGCGCCACCAAAACCGCCCCGGCATGGTTTCCCGGCCGATAGAGATTGGCGATCCCGTGCCGCAGGACGGCCGGCAACGGTAGGGGCGTCCGTCCTAACAACACGCGCAGACCGCGGAGCAGGAGGCCCGCCGCCAGCGACAGGACTGCGAGGCCCGCCGCAAGAAAAGCCAGGAACAACGCGCTGACGCCCGCTGCGTGGCGCCAGTCGCCCTCCGCGAGCCAGGCCCCGATGATCCAAAGACCGGCGACCACGACGCCTCCGGCGGCCCACGGCAGCCGGTTCCGGCGCCAGCGTTCCCGCCAGGGCCGCGCCGCTTCGGCCATGTCGCGCCGGAAGATCACCGCGGGACGCACTTCCCGCACCGCCAGCAACGCCGGCAGCGTGAAGAGGACCGTTACCAGCAGTCCGATCGAAAGCCCCTGAACCGCGGCCGAAACGCTATACACCCGCTCCGGGCGCAGCGGGAAGTAGCGCTCGATCAGCACCGGGAAAAAGGCCTGCACGGCCGCGCCAAGCAGGACTCCGGCCACGCCCGCCGCCAGGCCCACCAGCAACGTTTGCAGCAGGTAGACCCGGATGATCTCCGAAGAGCGCGCGCCCAGGCACTTCATCACCGCGATGGTGTCCAGCCTCTGCTGCAAGTGCGAGTGCACCGCCGAGGCGACGCCGAGCCCGCCCACGATCATGGCCACCAGGCCCACCAGGCTGAGGAACGTCGTCGCGCGCTCGAGGCCGCGGCGGATGCGCGGATGCACCTCGCGGAAATCTGTGACCAGCGCCCCCGGGAAGGCGGTCTTCAGCAGCGACCGGGCTTCCTCGACGCCCACGCCGGCGGGCGGCAAGCGGAGCAAGAAACGCTGCGACGCGCGGCTGCCCGTGCGCATCAGGGCGGCCCGCTCGAGGCCCTCGCGGTGGATCATCAGCCGCGGGCCGACGTTGAGGCTTCCCGTCATCCGGTCCGGCTCGAGCCGGACGACGGCCGCGATCCGGAAAGCAGCCTCGCCCAGCCGCACCTCGTCGCCGGGGCGGGCGTCGAGCCGGACCAGGAGGTCTTCCGAAACGGCGACCGCTTCCGGGGTGAGCGCCTCGGCCAGGGGGACGGGCGGATCGAGCTTGACCTGCCCGTAGAAAGGGTAGACGGCGGGATCCACCGCTTTCACCGACACCAGAACGGGCGCCGGCGCCCGGTCCGTCGACAGCATCGAGACGGTTTCCGTGATTCGCGTCAGGCGGACTCCGCGCCCGGCGAGGCGGGCGAGGGCCGCCTCCTGCTCGGGACTGGCGGCGTCAAAGGCCCGGACCATCAGATCCGCCGCCATCAATGTGCGGGCCTCCCGAAGCAACATGCCACGGAAGGAATCGCTGAATCCCAGTACTCCGGTGAGCGCGCCCACGCCGGCGGCCGCCGCGAACACCACGAAGACGAACTTCGGCAGCGCGGAGCGGGCCTCGCGGCGGGCCATCCGGAGCGCGGCGGACCACGACAACCGGCCGGGTGCGGGAAGCGCGGCGCCGGCGGCGGAGCCGTTCATCGCCAGGCCGCCCATGATGCGCCCTCAGGCCCGCCGGTTGTGTCGTCGACGATGGTCCCATCGTGCAGAGTAAGGATGCGGCCGGCGTGCGCGGCGAGATCGCGGTCGTGCGTCACCAGAATCAGCGTGGTTTCTTCGCGCCGGTTGAGGTCGATGAGGAGTTCGAGCACGTGCCGGCCGTTGGCGCTGTCGAGGTTGCCGGTCGGCTCGTCGGCCATGAGAATCGGCGGCTTCAGCATGAACGCGCGGGCGAGGGCGACGCGTTGCTGTTCGCCGCCGGATAGCTGCACCGGATAGTGGTCGCGGCGTTCGGACAGTCCCACGCTTCGGAGCAACTCCTGCGCCCGCCGTCGCCCATCGCCTCCGCCGGCGAGCTCCACGGGCAGCAGCACATTCTCTTCCGCGGTCAACGTGGGAATCAGTTGGTAGGACTGAAACACGAAGCCGATCTTACGTCCTCGCACGGCCGCCAGCCGGTCCTCGGACAGACCGGTGATCTCGATTCCGTCCAGCATGATGCTACCCGCCGTGGGCGTGTCGAGGCCGGCCAGCAGCCCCAACAGCGTGCTCTTCCCGCTGCCGGAAGGTCCCATAATCGCGACGAACTGTCCCCGGGGGACATCGAAATCCAGCCCGCGGAGGATGTCGACGCGATGGGTACCCGTGTCGATGGTTCGGGTGAGTCCCCGTACCTGGATCATCGGCTGTTCAGCGTCCATCGCGGTGAGACTACAATTATCGCCCGTCCGGGGGCTGTGCCTGGGCGGCGACGCGCGGCAACGCACATTTGCTCCGCGGGCATCTGATCTCCCATGTATCATTGATGTGAACGCGAAGTGCGCGAGATGGGAAGGGTGATCACAGGGGCGGCCAAGCCCGGGCCTTGCGCACATATGCCGGGGCTCGTCATTGTGCTCGGGTTCCTCGCCGCGACCGAACCCGGTATTCCTCAAGGTCCCCCGGTGGACGGCGACCTGCTGACCTGCCGCGTCACCGATTCGAGGTTCCATCAACCCGTGGTGGGCGCCGTGGTCTTCCTGATAGATCCTGAAGGCCGCAGGGAGACCCTGGAGGGAAGAACTGGCACTTCCGGCCACGCGGCGTTTCGCGCCGAGGGAGACGGCCCGTTCATCGCCACTGCGCAGCACGAGCTCTATGTCCCCGTTCGGCTCGACGGCACCTATCCGTTTCATGGCGCTCAACTTGTCCGTCGCGATGCCGGCGAACGCACCGGCTGCCAGATAATTCTCAGACATCGAAGCTCCCTGAGCGGCTTCGTCAGGAATCGAGATGGACATCCGATCGCCACGGCTGCCGTTGCTGTTTTGAGGAGAACGTATCATTCCGGCGGACCAAGCTACAGCTTTGCAGCTACCTCGACGACTGAACAGGACGGCTCGTTCGCCCTGCGGGGGTTGCTGCCCGGACAGTATCTGCTTCGAGCTGTTCCGCCCAAGCCCGCTGAAGGCGACAACGGAGGCCACTACGCCACTGCGTTTTACCCTTCCGCGCCCGACCCGTCGGCGGCGTCAATAGTCAATCTTTCGGAAGGAATGTCGACGTCCGGTCTCGATATCCTCGTCGATGAAGCCAGGCTCGTGAATCTGCACCTTCAAGTAGCTTCGTCAAAGAACGCGCTTGCCGGCCGTGAAGTGACGGTCATGCGCGGCATCAACGATCTTACGCGGCTCGAATACTCGGCCGGCTGTTGTTCAAGGCAACGGCTTGACGACGACAACAGACTCGTTCTCCGCGACATCCCCCCGGGAACGTACACCTTTAAAGTCGAAGACGGAGACGAAGAGGGGAGTATAACCCTTACTCTCGGCAGCGCTGCCGAGGCTTTCGCCGAGGTTGTCCTCGCCGGCCGCCGCGACTTGATTTTCAAGGTCGTTCGAGGACGCACAGCGAAGGCCGTCGCCCAGGAACCGCGAATTCCCCTGATCGTTTCGTTGATACCGGTCGCGGATATGACCATCGCCGGTGCGTCTGGGGCGGTGGATACCAACGACGAGATCCTGATCAAGGAGGTGAAGCAGGGCGCCTACCGCTCGATTGTCGCGGGACTCGGCGAGGAGCAGTATGCCGGGATTTGGGTCAACGGGCGTGAAGTTTCGAGGCGACCCGTTTGCGGCCCGGGGATTACGAGGTGGCATTGGTAAGGTTGATGGAAGAAGGAGAGGCCGCGGACCCAGCCTTCCGCTCTCAGCTTTTAGAACCGGTCCGGGTGACTGTGGGACCGAAACAACAAGCCGCTGCACGCGCCCGGGTGCAAACGATCGTGCAGCAGTACTGACCGGTTAAGGTTCGCTCCTGACCGGCCGTCCATACCGGGCATGTTGATGTCGGAAAGAATTACCGCTGGCTGGAAGGTATCGAGGAGTCCGAGGGCGCCTGCCCCGTCCTGCGCCTCATTCAGCTCGTAGCCTTCCGAGGCCAGGGCGCGAACCATCCCGTAACGGGTCTGCGGATCTCGGCCGGGCTGGAACAATGGCAAGAGGTGGTCCCAGTGGCGAACGGGGTGCTGCTGCTGCTCTTAGGTTCTGTAGGCATCGGAGCGGAGATTTTGGCGTGGACACGGTAGTCCGGACTGGGAGGGCTTATGTCGTCATGGGCGCTAGGGGCGAGAGTTGGCATCTGCGGGAAGACGCTCTCTGTCCTCATCTCATTTCTGACCTTCGGGTCTACAGGCGTCGCCAATGCCCAACAAGCAATGACTTGGACGCCTGTTAAGCCAGGTTGGCTCTATGTACTGGACCAGGGTGAAGTTCCGTCCGGTCCGCGCATCTATGTTGTAGACCCGGTCTCTCGGACGACCGAGGGGTTCCTGAACATCGGCGGTGACAGCTTTGGCGCTGAGATGGCGCTTTCACCGGATGGAGACAGATTATATGTTCTTCGGATTTCGGCCGGACCTGGGCTCCTCGTCTTCGACACTTCTAGCGGCCGCGTCATCCAGGAGGTGCTCAGCCCGCCGAAGATTCAGTTCACGACCCCATCCCATGCTCCAACGCTGGCGGTTTCGCCGGACGGCAAGTGGCTATACATGGCAACAATGTATTCGTATTCACCGGCAGAATCGATCACGAACGATGTATATAGCGTGGCCACCTTCGACACGAGACGAGGAATGTTCCTGGATCATTGGTACTCCATTGTCAACTGCGGTCCCCCGGTACTGTTGCCACGAAAGAACAACCATCAGCTTGAGATTATATGTCACGGATCCAACACGATATATGGCTTGGCCATTGAGTCCGGCGATCTCGGCTCACTCGCTCGCAGGGTAGATAGTCCGAAGTCCTCCTTCGCTGATGAGCGCACCGCGTCGGGGCAAAGGATCCAAACTGGTGTTATAGTTCCCGGTGATCGACTCGTAATCGCGACTGGAAATGGGCGCATATTTGCGGAGCGCGCGTCGACCGGTGACATCACGCATGTCGATCAGATCCCGGATTGTCAGTCCGATGGGCGACAACATCTATGCCGGAGTTGGACCTGCACACGGAGGTGGTTCGCCGGTCGCGATTGCCGTCTTGGATGCGGCTTCGCTGCGCGTGCTCTCCACGATTGCGGTCAATCAGCAATTCGAAAACCTCGCGATCAGCAATGATGGCCGGTACCTCTATGCTCCAAGCATGAGCGCCCGGGGTGTGCTGATAATCGACACGACGCCCCCACAAAACATCGAAAAGGTCATCCTGGACGTGCCGGCGCCTGTGCAAGTACTTGTAGCGCCCTAGCGAACCGACGGGCCTCGCCGGGCGTTGCGCTATACTGCCGCCATGACGCGCCGTTCGCTGGTTGTTCTCTTATTCGTCGCCGCCCTTCGGCCGGCGGGATCCGCCGAAGTTCTGCCTCGAGCGACGCCCGCCGAGGCGGGCATGTCGGCGGAGCGTCTGGCTCGGATTGACGCTCTCCTGAAGGAGCACGTCGACCGGAAGCAGATTGCCGGCGCCGTGACGCTGCTCGCGCGCCGCGGCAAGCTGGTGCACAGCGGTGTCTACGGCATGGCCGACATCGAGGGAAATCGTCCGATGCGCGAGGATACCATCTTCCGCATCGCATCGATGACCAAACCCATCACCAGCGTGGCCGTGATGATGCTCTATGAAGAGGGCAGGTTCCTGCTCGGCGATCCTGTCTCGAAGTACCTTCCCGAGTTCACCCACATGATGGTCCTGCCGGCCGACGCGCCCGGCGGAGCCACCCCGGCGCCCGCCAGGCGGCCCATCACGATCCGCCATCTGCTGACTCACACCTCCGGCTTGACGTATCACTGGCATCCGCGGGTGGGGAGGCTTCTCACGGACTATCAGGTGCCCCACGGCCTTGGGCCCAGCGATTTCACCCTGGCCGAGGCGATGAAGCAGCTCGCCCGGCTGCCGCTGGTCCATCACCCGGGCGACAAGTATGAATATGGGCTGTCCATCGATGTGCTGGGGCGGCTGGTGGAGGTGGCTTCGGGCATGACGCTCGACGAATTCTTCCGGCGGCGGATCTTTGAGCCGCTGGGGATGCGGGATACTTATTTCTACCTGCCGGCGGAGAAGGTGACCCGTTTAGCGAAGGTTTACGGCGTCGGCAAGCAGGGCGGCTTGGAGCCGGTGGGTAACGAAACGGTCCGCGCCGGCGACGCCTCAGGCTCGGTTGACTACCCTCATGCGGGGCCGAAGAAGTACTTCTCGGGGGGCGGCGGGTTGTCGTCCACGGCTCTCGACTACGCGCGGTTCGCGCAGATGATCCTCAACAAGGGCGAGCTGGACGGCAAGCGGCTGCTCGGGCCGCGCACGGTGGAGCTCATGACCATGGACCACGCCGGCAAGATCGCCGGCGAAGGAGCGCCGTCGTTTGGCCTCGGCTTTTATGTAGATACGGCCGAGCGTGGGTTTGGCGAGCTGACCAGCGAGGGATCACACGGCTGGGGCGGCTTCTGGTACACACAGTTCTTCGTCAGCCCGCGCGAAGAGATGGTTGGCGTCTTCATGGCCCAGCTCTACCCGAGCGGCGGGTTGGGTTTGCAGCAGCAGCTCAAGATCCTGGCCCACCAGGCCATCGAAAGGTAGAACGCCGGGAGGAGCCGGCCCAGGAACCTGTGCCGGTTTCTACACCCGTTGCGTGAACGCCGCCAGTTCTTGCGCCTTGCGGCGCGCCGAGCCGGATGCGATGGACTCCGCCGCCAGCCGCACTCCCTCCCGGTAGTCCGCGGCTTTGCCCGCGGTCACCAGGGCGGCGCCGGCGTTGGCCAGCACGATGTCCCGCTTGGGACCCTCCTCGCCGTCCAGGATCGCCCGCAAGATGGCCGCGTTGGCGGCTGCATCGCCGCCCTGAAGGTCCCGCGAGGATGCCTCCGGCAGCCCGAAATCAGCCGGAGCCAGCTCCTGGTGGGCAATAGCGCCGGACTGCACCTCCAGGGCAATCGTCGGTCCGGTCGTCGTGATCTCATCCATCCCGTCCGTCCCATGCACCACCAGGGCGCGTGCGACTCCCAGGCTCGCGAGCACTTTTGCCAGCAGGTCGGCCGCGTCCGGCGACGATGCCCCGACCAACTGCCGGGTGGCGCCGGCGGGATTCGTCAGCGGCCCCAGCAGGTTGAACACGGTGCGCATCTTGAGATCCCGCCGCACCGGCTGTGCGTACCGCATCGCCGGATGGAGCGACGGCGCGAAAAGAAAAGCGATGCCGATCTCCCGGATGGCGCGTCCCAATAGCTCCGGATCGCCGATCAGCCTCACCCCGAACGACTCGAGGACGTCCGCCGCCCCGCAACGGCTGGAAAACGAGCGGTTGCCGTGCTTCGCCACGCGCACCCCCGCGCCCGCGACGACGAACGCCGCCACGGTGGAGATGTTGAACGTCGCGCCGCTATCCCCGCCGGTGCCGACGATATCGAGGAGCGGCTCCCCCGCCACGCCGGGATCGATCGGAGTCGCCTTGGCCCGCATCGCCCGGGCGAAGCCCAGCACTTCCTCGTCGGTTTCGCCTTTCATCCGGAGCGCCACGAGAAACGCTCCGATCTGCGTTGGCGTCGCTTCGCCGCCCAGAATCGCGTTCATGGCCTGCTCGGCGTCGGCCGACGCCAGGTTCTCGCGGTTGGTGACCCGGAGCAGAAAAGGCAGCAGAGACATGATGTTATAGTGAAGAGTTTTGGTAGTCCGGCAATCCCCCGCAGAGCGTTCTGAGCCGCCGCGGACAGTGGGCTTCCTGCTGCAACACCGGGCGCGCAAGCGTGCTTCGGGGGCTTTCTTGAAATCCTAACATAGGCTATACAAGGCATCCGTCATGAAGATTCATGAATATCAGGCCAAGCACTTGCTGGCCGCTTACGACGTCCCCGTGCCTCGCGGGGAGGTCGTCTATTCCGCGGAAGAGGCCAAGGCGGCCGCGGAGAAGATCGGCGGCCGTGTCGTCGTCAAGGCGCAGATCCACGCCGGCGGACGGGGCAAGGGCGGCGGCGTCAAGCTCGCCGGCAGCCCGAACGAGGCCCGGGACATCGCCGAGAAGATGCTCGGCATGACGCTGGTAACGCACCAAACCGGTCCCGAAGGCCGCGTGGTGCAGCGTCTTCTCATCGAGGAGACGCTTCCGATTGAAAAGGAGCTGTATCTGGGAATCGTCCTCGACCGGACCATCGGGAAGAACGTCCTGATGGCCTCTCCCGCCGGCGGCGTGGAGATCGAAGAGGTCGCCCGGCGCACCCCGGAACTGATCTTCCGGGAAGTGATGCGCCCCGGCGCCGGCCTACTTCCGTTTCAGGCCCGGAAACTGGCCTTCGCCCTAGGCCTGCCGAATGAAGCTGTTCGAGGCGCCGGCCAGGCCATGACGGCGCTCGCCAAAGCCTACGAGGCCCTCGACGCCTCGCTCGCCGAGATCAATCCGTTCGTGCTCACCACGGACGGTAAGGTCTTCGCCCTTGACGCCAAGATCAACCTCGACGACAACGCCCTCTGGCGCCACCGGGACCTGATGAACCTCCGCGATCTCAACGAAGAGGACCCGCTCGAGGTCGAGGCATCCAAACACAGCCTCAACTACATCAAGCTCGACGGCAACGTCGGCTGCATGGTGAACGGCGCCGGCCTCGCCATGGCCACCATGGACATCATCAAGTACGCCGGCGGAAACCCGGCCAACTTCCTCGACGTCGGGGGCGGCGCCAGCGCCGAGCAGATCGAAAACGCTTTCCGTATTCTCACTTCGGACCGGAACGTCCGCGCGGTGCTCATCAATATCTTCGGCGGGATCCTGCGGTGCGACACGCTCGCCACGGGCGTGGTGGCGGCGGCCAAGCACCTGGGCCTCCAGATTCCCGTGGTGATCCGGATGGAAGGAACCAACGTGGAGCAGGGGCGGCAGATCCTCCGGGAATCCGGCCTCAACTTCACGGTGGCCGATGGCATGAAGGATGCGGCGGAGAAAGTGGTGAGGTTGGCGGCATGAGCATACTGATCAACGAAACTACACGCGTGGTGGTACAGGGATTCACCGGCCGGGAAGCAACGTTTCACGCCGAGCAGATGATCGCCTATGGCACCAACGTGACCGGAGGCGTCGTTCCCGGGAAGGGCGGCCAGAAGCACCTGGACCGTCCCGTTTTCAATACGGTGGCCGATGCGGTCCGGGAGACGGGCGCGAACGCCACCGTGATCTTCGTTCCGCCGCCGTTTGCGGCCGACGCCATCATGGAAGCGGCCGACGCCGGCGTGCCCCTGGCCGTCTGTATCACCGAAGGCATTCCCACGACCGACATGGTGCAGGTGTGGTCTTACTTGCACGGGCGCAAAACCCGCCTCATCGGTCCGAACTGCCCGGGCGTCATTTCGCCCGGACGCTCGAAGATCGGCATCATGCCCGGCCATGTTCATAAGCGTGGCGCCGTGGGCGTGGTGTCGCGTTCCGGCACTCTTACCTATGAGGCGGTCGGGCAGTTGACGGGTCTCGGCATCGGCCAGTCGACCTGCATCGGAATCGGCGGCGATCCCATCATCGGCACCAACTTCGTCGACGCGCTGCGGCTGTTCCAGGACGATCCCGAGACCGAGGCCATTGTCATGATCGGCGAGATCGGCGGGAACGCCGAGGAGACGGCCGCCGCCTTCGTGCGCGAGTATGTCACCAAACCCGTCGTTGGGTTTGTCGCCGGTCAGACAGCGCCTCCCGGCCGCCGGATGGGCCATGCCGGAGCCATCATCTCGGGTGGTTCGGGCAAAGCCGCCGACAAGATCGCGGCGATGGAAGCGGCCGGCATCACCGTGTGCGAATCGCCCGCCGTGATTGGGGAGAGACTCAAAGCTCGCCTGGGATGAATCCGGGTGGGGCCGCCCCCGTTGAGACGTCAGCGTAGGGAATCAGGAGCTTCATGGAACGTACCTTTGCCATCATCAAACCGGACGCCGTGGCGGCCGGTAACGCCGGCAACATCCTCGCGATGATCGAGAAGAATGGGTTTCGCATCGTTGCCATGCGCCGCCTCCACATGAGCAGGAAGGAGGCCGAGGGCTTCTACGCCGTTCACCGCGAGCGGGGCTTCTATGGAGATCTGGTCCGATTCATGACCGAGGGCCCCTGCGTCGTGATGGTGCTCGAACGCGAGAACGCGATCGTCCGGTGGCGCGACGTGATGGGACCTACGGACCCCGCGAAGGCCGGCCCGGGAACCATCCGCCGGCTTTACGGGACCAACATCGAGCGCAACGCCGTCCACGGCTCCGACGCCCCCGAAACGGCGGCGGTCGAGGTGGGCTTCTTTTTCAGCGCCGCCGAGCTGCTGTAGCCCCGCGGATCGCTGAGAGCCGGCCGCCGGGCGCTTTTTCCGGCCTCCAACTCGCCTGAGATTCTTGCCCGATCCGGGCAACTGATTCGTTATGAGGCCGCTCTGCCTGGCCGCCGGTGTCCTGGCGATCGCCGCGGCCGCCGCCAGCTTCGGCGGGCGGGTCGAGTACGTCGGGGGAACCGTGGCTGTCATCGAACAGCGCCCCAGGGGGCGGCTGGTCACGGTCAACGAGCGCTACCTGATTTACGAATCCGGCGATACGCACTACCTCGTGGCCTGGGACAGCATCAACATGCTCGAATATGGGCAGAAAGTGTCGCGCCGGCTCGCGATGGCGGTCGTCATCTCGCCCATCCTGGCGCTCAGCAAGAGCCGGAAGCATTTCCTTACCGTCGGGTTTACCGACGAGGACGGGCAGCAGCAGGCGCTGGTCTTCCGGGTGGACAAAGACGATATCCGGGCCCTGCTCGTCTCGCTCGAAGCGAAATCCAATGTTACGGTCCAGTATCAGGACGAGGAAGCCCGCCGCGCGGGAAAGGGGTAGAGCGATGAAGCGAATCGCGCTGAGCGGTTTCCTGCTGGCGGCGGCGGCCTCGGCTGAGACGCCCAAGGAGACCGCGCCGGCGGCCAGTCTGCTGACGGTGCGCCGGATTCATGTCGAGCGCCTGAGCGGCGGCGAAACCGCCGAACAGATCCGCGACATAATCATCGCCGCCCTGATGAAAACCGGCCTGTTTGCCCTCACGGAAGACCCGGAAAAAGCGGACGCCATTCTCCGCGGTTCGGCCGAGGACCTGGTCTTCAACGAGACCCACGAGAGCCGCGAGGGAGTCGATGCCCGGGGTACGCTCAGCCTCGGCAGCTCCTCCGGGTCGTCCCGCAGCGCCCGCCAGGGCGGGATGTACGCCAGTTCCTCGATTGGCGAGAATGAGTCTTCACGGTCGGTGGAGCGGCGCCACGAAGCGGTGGCTGCGGTTCGCCTGGTGAACGCCGAGGGCGACATACTCTGGTCCACGGTACAGGAGAGCCGCGGCGCCAAGTTCCGCGGCGCGAGCGCGGATGTGGCCGACAAGATTACCCGTCAGATGGTCAAGGATTATGAAAACCTCAGGCGCAAGGCCGAACGCCGCCCGGCGCCGGAGGATCCCGGCCCGGCGTCTCCCCGACGCTGAGGCCGCGGCAGTGGTCAGATCTGTCCCATTGGACGAAACTGGAGGTTATGAAGTCCCACACCGAATACCTCTGGTTCGAAACCAAAAAGCACCGCGAATACATCAACATCACCGATGAGGTGGAAGCCGCCGTACGCAAGGCCGGCATCCAGGAGGGGATGGCGCTCGTCTCGGCCATGCACATCACGGCCGGCGTCTGGGTCAACGATGCCGAGGACGGCCTGCTCGCCGACATCGACGACTGGCTGGAAAAGCTCGCGCCCTATCGCGACGACTACCGGCATCATCGAACCGGCGAGACCAACGGCGACTCCCACCTCAAGAACCTGCTGGTGCACCATCAGGTGATCCTGCCGGTGACCGAGGGCCGCCTCGATCTGGGTCCGTGGCAGCAGGTTTACTATGCGGAATTTGACGGGCGGCGCCGGAAACGGGCCATCATCAAGGTGATGGGCGAGTAACGGGCGCAAGGCCGCCTGGTACACGGGTGCGTCCAAGGAGAAGAGAAGATATGTCACGCGCATTATGGATCTGCGGCGCCATCGCCGGCGTGGCCGGCGCGGCGGAATTGCCGGTGAAGAAGGTGGTTCTCTACAAGCACGGCCTCGGCTACTTCGAGCGGGCCGGCGAGCTGGCGGCCGGCGAGTCGGCGCGCCTCGACTTCAAACCCGAGGAGATGAACGACGTTCTGAAGTCGCTCACCCTCGAAACCGCCGGGGAGGATAAGGTGGTCGCGCTGCGGTACGACGCGAGTGACTCACTCGAGAAGAAGCTCTCCCGGCTGCCGATCAAGATGGAGCCCGGGCAGCCCCTCAGCAAGCTCCTGGACCAGTTGAAGGGAGAGCGGCTCGAATTGCGGTTCGGCAACGAAGCGCTGGCCGGCGTCATCGTCGGCGCCCGGCTCGCCGCGGCGACCCGCGATCAGCCCGAGCGCGAAGACATCACGCTGCTGCTCGATTCCGGCGCGCTCGTCACCCGCGTGCTGGGCGCCGCCTCCGAGGTGCGGCTCGCCGATCCTGAGTTGCAGCTCCTGATGAAGGAGTACCTCCAGGTGCTCGCCGGCAGCCGGTCGGTGGACAGCCGGAGCGTGTACATCGATTCCACCGACACCGGCACGCGCTCCGTCCGGGCCAGCTACATGATTCCCACCCCCGTGTGGAAATCGAGCTACCGGCTGATCTTCTCCGGCGCCGACGGGCCGACGCTCGAGGGCTGGGCGATCGTCGACAACACCACCGACGCCGATTGGAACAACGTCAGCCTATCGCTTGTATCCGGGCGCCCCATTTCCTTCGTGAGTCCGCTGTACGAGCCGCGCTACGTCGACCGGCCGGTGGCCGAGCTGCCGGAGGACCGGCCCGTGCGTCCGGACCTGTATGAAGGAGCGATGGAGCAGGCCAAGG
This sequence comes from uncultured Solibacteraceae bacterium, assembly GCA_964425895.1. GTDB lineage: Bacteria > Acidobacteriota > Terriglobia > Bryobacterales > Bryobacteraceae > CAYRPT01. The sequence continues at coordinate 16,256 of CAYRPT010000008.1, forward strand.
CGGCGCCCCCTGCTCCGGAAGCGAAGCTGCGGCCCGGTAAAGCTCTGGTGGCCAGAATAGGGCGCAGCATGGCTGACGTGAGCGCCCTGGCCGGTGTCGGGGAGGCCGCGGCGGCCGCCCCCAGCACCGTGGCCGATACCGCCGCCGCCCGGGAGCTCGGCGAGCTCTTCGAGTACCGCTTTGACCGGCCGGTTACCGTGCGCCGGAACGAGTCGGCGATGCTCCCGTTCCTGCAACAGAAGATCAGCGCCCGCAAGCTCGTCGTCTACTCCGACCGTTCCTCGGTCCATCCGCGGCACGCCGCCGAGTTGGAGAACGTCACGGGCAAGACCTTGGACGGCGGGCCGATCACGGTGTTCGAGGAGGGCGCCTACGGCGGAGAAGCCCTGGTGGAAACCCTCAAGGCGGGCGACAAGCGACTGATCAGCTACGGCATCGATCTCGGCACCCGGGTCACCACCAGGTACGACTCCGAACAGTCCCGCGTCCGCGAGGTGCGCTTCCAGCGCGGCGTCTTGACAGCCACGTCGGCGATCCGCGAGGTCCAGACCTATAGCATCCGCAACGTCGACCAGAAGCCCAAGACGCTGATCATCGAGCACCCGGCCCGGGCCACCTACAGGCTCACCAGTCCGGAGCCCGCCGAGAAGACGCCCAGCGCGTACCGCTTCGCGGCGAAGCTCGGCCCCGGCGCCGAGGAGAGGCTTACGGTCACCGAGGAACGCCCTCTGGTCCAGACGCTCACGGTCGCCAACCTGACACCGGACGTCCTGGTGACGTACGTCGAGAACAAAGAGCTCAGCGCGCAGGCGCGCGAGCAGCTCGGCCGCATCCTGGCGCAAAAGCGCAAG
>CAYRPT010000009.1:0-4256 GCA_964425895.1 uncultured Solibacteraceae bacterium
CTGTGACACGCCGCCATTTCCTGGCAGATCTTTCGGCTGTGGGATTGGCGGGCGGCTGCGGCCCGAAGCGGGCAGGACGCCCGCCCAACATCATCTTTGTCATGGCCGATGACCTCGGCTGGGGCGAATTGGGGTGCTACGGACAGGAGAAGATCCGCACGCCCTACATTGACCGCCTCGCCGCCGAGGGCATCAGGTTCACCGACGCGTACGCCGGGTGCACAGTGTGCGCGCCATCCCGCGGCGTCCTGATGACGGGCCTGCACATGGGGCATGCGCCCGTGCGGTCGAACGGTGGCGGCGTGCCCCTGTTGGCTCAAGACGGGACCGTGGCGGAGTTCCTTAAGCCGGCCGGGTACGCCACCGGCTGCTTCGGCAAGTGGGGCCTCGGCGATATCGGGACCAGTGGTGTTCCGTGGTGGCAGGGTTTCGACGAGTTTTTCGGCTACTTGCACCAAGTGCACGCCCATTATTACTACCCGTCATTCCTCTACGAGAACCAGGAACGCTTTCCTTTGCCGGGCAACGAAAACGGCGGACGTGGAACCTACTCGCATGACGCTATCGCCGGCCGGGCGCTCGAGTTCATCCGGCGGAACAAGGATCGGCCGTTTTTCTGCTACGTGCCGTTCACCACGCCGCATCTCGAGCTCCTGGCGCCGGAAGACGCCATGGCGGAGTATCGCGGCCGGTTTCCCGAAACCTTCGAATACCGCGATGAGCGGAACCACTATGCGGCCCAGAAGGAGCCGCGCACTGCGCTGGCGGCGATGATCACCCGCATGGACCGCGACGTCGGCCGCATCGTCGAGCTGACACGCGAGCTGGGCATCGAAAACGACACGGTGATTTTTTTCACCTCCGACAACGGCGGCGCGGCGCCGGCGATTGATCCGGAGAACTTCTTCCGCTCGAACGGGGCTCTGCGGGGCCACAAGCGCGATTTTTACGAGGGTGGCATCCGCGTGCCCTTCCTGGCCCGGTGGCCGGGGAGAATACCGCCGGGATCGGTATCCGGTGCTCCGATCGCGTTCCCCGATCTGCTGCCCACCGTGCTCGACCTCGCCGGGCTGGACATTCCACCACATACCGACGGCGTGTCGATCTATGAGGCGCTGCTGGGGCGGGACCTCCGGCGCCGCCACGAGTTCCTCTACTGGGAGCTGCCGCGGCACGATCCCTCCACCGGAACGTTTCCAGCGGAGACCCCGATGCAGGCGGTCCGGTGGCGTAACTGGAAGGTGGTGCGCCCGCGTCCGAACGGGGACTTGGAGCTGTACGATCTCGAAAGTGACCCCGGGGAAACGTCGAACGTCGCCGCCGCCAATCCGGAGCGGATGGCGATGTTCGACGAATACCTGCGCCGCGCACGTTACGAACCCCGCACCGAGACGCAGCCTGAGCACAACTGGTGGACCACCCGGTAGAAGTCCCCTCCACGAATTACTCCCTTACCGCAGGCCGGCAGCCGCCGCACGCCGGCGCATCGCAGCGATCATAACGGACCGGGAGGCCCGATCCTCGGTTTTTCCTGGTAGAATCGCCGCCAGAGAGTGGTTCGATGCGTCCGCTGAACGATCTGTCCCGCCGAAGCTTCCTCGGCGCCGTGGCCGCCGCCACGGCAGCGGGCCGCGTTGCTACTCCCTCGGATGCTTCGAACGGACGGCTGCGCGATGATATCGTGAACTCGCCGGTGAGCGTCGCCCACCACCGGGCGCGCGTGTATACCGAGGTCTTCGCAGCCAGCGAAGATCAAGCCTGGATTGTCCGCAAGGGACGGGCGTTGCGGCGGTACTTCGAAACCGTGCCGCTGTATCTTCGCGAGCACGACCGGATCGCCGGTTCCATCTCGGAGATCCCCGGCGCCATGCCGCTTTACGTGGAGCTGGGCATCGGCGAGAACGGTATTTACACGGGGGAACGCCCGGACCGCCGGGGATACCTCGTCGGCCACGTTCCAGAGGACATCTGGGATTACTGGCTCCACCGCAACATGTGGGGACTCTACCGCGCCGCGCACCCGGATGGGCCTCACGCCAAAGCCCCGGCCGGACCCGCCGCCGAGACGAACTACAAATTCCTCTCCTGCCAGGGCCATCTCTCGCCCGCTTATACGGAATTGCTTGTCTCGGGTTTGGGTGGCGTGCTCCAACGAGTGCGGGCCCGCCGGCGCGGTGAGACCGGCGCGGCGGCGTTGGCCTTTCTAACGGCCGCTGAAGACACGCTGCTCGGGCTATCGGCCTGGTGCGAGCGGTACGCCGAATTCCTCGCGCGTGAAGCCGGCAGATCCACCGGCGCCGCGCGCGGGGAACAATTGCGCGAGATGTCGCGGGTGACGCGCAAGGTCGCAGTCGAGCCGCCGGAGACCTTTCGCGAGGCGCTCCAACTGATCTGGCTGGCGCACCAGGCGATTCACATCGAAGGTCACGGCTACTCGTGCACGCCCGACCACATTGACCAGATCCTGTTCCCGTTCTACCGGCGCGACCGCGAAGCCGGCCGGCTGGACGATCGCGAAGCCCTCGGACTCGCCGAGAACTTCGTGCTGAAACAGTACGACAACTCCTTCTGGGGTCCGGAGCATCATCTCACCCAGGGACTCTGTGTGGGCGGCTCCACCCCGGATGGCCAGGACCTTACGAATCCTCTCTCCCGGCTGTTCCTCGAGGCGGCCACGAACCTGGCGCTCCCGGAGCCTCTCGTCTGGGTGCGCTGGCACAAGAACATCGATCAGGAATTCTTCGATTGGACGCTCACCCGCGTCGCCCGTTCCACCTGCTTCCCCATGTACTGGAGCGATGCGGTGGTTCCCTCGGGCCTGATGAAACTGGGCGTCGCCGAGGCGGACGCCTACAGGTACATTCCCGTGGGCTGTAACGAGTTGGCGATTCCGGGCCAGTTCTACTTCAACCCGGGAGCGAACGCCAACTACCTCGGCGCACTCGAGCAGGCGCTGACCGGGGGCCGAGGCTATGGCGGCCGGCGTCGGGCCCAGCCCCTGGCGCCCCCGCCCGGCGAGCTCAAGACGTTCGAAGAGTTTGCTGACGCCTTCGGCCAATACTTGCGCGCCGGCATCGAACGTTCTTACCGCGCGGACCGGAAGATCCTCGACGCGCAGATCCGCTGGGCATCGACGCCCCTCACCTCGTGTTTCTTCGAAGGCTGCATTGACCGCGCGCGGGACATGATCGAGGGGACGAAGTACAACATTCTCTCGTGCGGCGGCATCTTTTTCGCCAATGCCGTGGATGCGCTGGCGGCGATCCGGGAGGTGGTCTACGAGAAGCGTGATGCCACCCTCGAACAGGTCGCCGCGGCGTGCCGGGACAACTTCCGCGGGCGCGAAACACTGCGCGCGAAACTTCTGGCGGCGCCCAAGCACGGCAACGACGACCCGCGGCTGGACGATGTGATCCGTCTCGTCGAACTCCTTCGGGACCGGCCGATGAAGGCGATCTGCAAAGACCCGCGCGACGGCACGCCGTTCGGAAACTGCCACGTGGTGCGGTCGTCGGCCGTTCGCACGGGCCTGGTGACCCCGGCCACGCCGGACGGCCGGCCGGCCGGCGCGCCGCTCGCAAGCTCGGTAGCGGCTTCGGCGGGGTGCGAACGATCGGGCCCAACGGCGCTGCTCAACAGCGTGTGCCGCCTGAACGGTCCGGAATCCTGGCAGACCGGATACCAGGTGAACCTGCGCTTTCAGGCGGCGATGCTCGAGAACCGCGTCAACCGCGCCAAGGTGCGGGCCATGCTGAACGTGTATTTCGCCAAGGGAGGTCAGGAGCTGCAAATCAACTGCGTTGACACGGAGCTGCTGCGGGCCGCACAGAAAAATCCGGAGGCGTACCGTGATCTCGTCGTTCGCGTGGCGGGCTTCAGCGAGTTCTTCGTCAACCTGACGCCCGAGATGCAGGAGGACATCATCGCGCGGGAGGCCCACTCGTGACCGCTCGGATGGCGCGGAGGGGCCCGGGAGCGGGGCGGATGACCGGGCGTGTCTTCGACATCCAGCGCTTCTGCGTACACGACGGACCCGGCATTCGCACCACCGTGTTCCTCAAGGGGTGTCCCTTGCGCTGCCTTTGGTGCCACAATCCGGAGAGCGTCAACCCGGAACCTGAGCTTTCCTATATCCCAAGCAACTGCATTTCCTGTGACGCCTGCCTGGGAATCTGCCCCGCCGGCGCCCTCAGCTTTGCCTCTGCGCCCCCGGCTGCCCGGTGCGTGCTGCTGACGAGGCCCATGCCCGGACGCTG